>WFXT01000021.1 GCA_015490475.1 Bacteroidota bacterium | reverse complement strand
TCCCTAGGTAGAGTGGGGATTGGAACAACTACTCCGTATGGACTTTTACACGTGAAGAACACGCAATTGTGGGATGATGCTGTAATTGAAGGATCATTGTTGATACCCACAGCTGTTGATTCTTTAAGATATGTAGAAGGTATAAGGTTACAAGCTTCATCAAATGCTGGATACTTATACAACTTTGATATTGGAGCAGCTACTCTAGCAGGTGGTGTTGTTAACTCATCTGATGATTCAGTTTTGTATTGGATTATACAAACTTGGCCTACTCCGCCTGCTACAATTGGAAAACCATTGTTATTACATGTTAGGGGACAGAATACTTGTATCGCAATGAGTAAAAATGCTAATTTAAATAAATACCAATTGTGTAAAGTAGGTAGAGAGTACGGTCAAGTTAGGATTGTCGATAGTATTGTAGGAGATGTAAAACTTGTAATCCATAATATGGAAGAGGATGGTACCGCAGACTATGGGGGAGGGGCTGTTAATAGTGCAATTGAAATAAGAAGTGATGATTTAGCTGGAGTATTGTATATTGATTTTGCTTCAGGGAGCCCTAATAATGTTGATTTTGAGGGTAGAATTTCTTATAATGAAAATCAGCCAGATATGATGAATTTCTATACCAATGGAGCTAGAAGAATGTTCATAGCAGGCAATGGAAATATTGCTATTGGCTCTTTTCCAACCACATATATACCATCCAACATCCTGACTGTTCAGCAATTCTCCCCCACAGACCCCATTGCTGACTCATGGACTGTGTATTCAACACGTGACAGCAAAGAGGAAGTGATTGGTGTGATAGGGGAAAAAGACATTGCGGAGTATTTGAGATATTTCAGAGAAATGCCAGTATATAAATGGCGTCGGACGAAAGGGGAACAGGTTCGGTTGTCGCCGATGGCTGATGATAAGGAAGTTCCGAGAGAGATACGTGCCTACGATGGTGAAGGAAACGTTCAGGGTATTGATTTGTATGGATACATTGGTTTTCTGCATGTTGTTATGAAAGGTATGTATGAAACAATAGAACAGCAACAAGCTCAAATTGCCCGACAGCAGAAGATTATTGAAGAATTGAGGGAAAAGGTTGCAATGCTTGAACAAAAGGTTAAGTGAGATATAAGCTTTAATTTTCTTTTCCCGACAGTTATTCAATTGCTCAAGGGATAATTATTACTCTTGCGTTATTAACTTTATGTAGGTACTATTGCTATGCTTAACTTTGCCTTATGAAAACACGCATTCAATGGCAGAGAAGATCACACCACAAAGCGAAGATTTTTCACGCTGGTATGTTGATGTAGTCAGGCATGCTGGGCTGGCAGATTATTCCGCAGTTCGTGGTTGCATGGTCATTAAGCCCTATGGTTTTGCTATTTGGGAAAACATAAGGGACCAGTTGGATAAAATGATTAAAGAAACAGGGCATCAAAATGCCTATTTCCCTTTGTTCATTCCAGTAAGTTTTTTTTCTCGGGAAGCGGAACACGTGGAAGGGTTTGCAAAGGAAGCAGCTGTCGTTACTCATTATCGGCTGAGGTTAAACCCTGACACGGGAGAGATAGAGCCTGACCCCGAAGCAAAGTTAACAGAACCACTGATTGTTAGACCGACATCTGAAACTATTATCTGGAACACTTTCAAAGATTGGATACACTCATGGAGAGACCTGCCACTTAAAATTAACCAGTGGGCTAATGTGGTCAGATGGGAAATGCGTCCACGCCTTTTCCTTAGAACTGCCGAGTTCCTGTGGCAAGAGGGACATACTGCCCATGCTACCGCACAGGAGGCGATGGAGGAAGCTAAACAAATGTGGCATGTCTATGAAACGTTGATGCGTGACTTTCTCGCAATTGCACCATATAAGGGAATGAAGACACCTGGGGAACGCTTTGCTGGAGCTGAAGAAACGTTCACTCTGGAGGCATTGATGAAAGACAAGAAAGCCCTTCAGATGGGAACATCGCACTTTCTTGGGCAAAATTTTGCAAAGGCTTTTGAAGTGATGTTTACTAACAAACAAGGAGAACGAGAATATGTGTGGGCTACTAGCTGGGGAGTCTCAACAAGATTGATAGGTGCATTGATTATGAGCCATGGCGACGATAAAGGACTGAAGATACCACCACGCATAGCACCTGTACAGGTTGTTATAATCCCAATCTTTAAGAGTGGCTCAGATGAGGAAAAGGTTTTAGATGTGGCAAATAGCATAACAGAAAGGCTTAGAAATGCTGGAATCAGGGTTTTGCTTGACGATGACAACACCAAAAGGCCAGGCTGGAAATATAACGAATATGAGCTAAAGGGTGTGCCAGTGCGTATAGCACTTGGTCCTCGGGATGTAGAAAATGGAGTTGTGGAAGTGGCACGCCGTGACACACTTCAAAAGATGCAGTTCTCAATAGATGATCTTGAAGAAAAAGTTATTGAATTGCTTGATGACATACAACAAAGTATGCTTGTGGAGAATGAACGATGGCACAGGGAAAACACTATCCCTGTGTCTTCTATGAATGAACTCAAAGAAGTTATAGAAGCCCGAAAGGGATTCGCTCTTGCTTTCTGGGACGGTACACCACAAGATGAAGAAAAATTACAGGAGGAAACAGGAGCAACAATCAGGTGCATACTGCCAGACGACTCAGAAGAAGGAACATGCATCGTTACAGGAAAAAAAACAAGGCAGAAGGTCCTTATTGCACTGGCATACTAAATTTAATACTCTTAGACCTATGGCACGGTATTTTATTGAGGTTGCATACAAAGGGTTTCATTATCACGGATGGCAACGCCAGAAAAATGCTGTGGGAATACAAAACTTAATTGAAGAAGCCCTTTCAAGGGTTTTCAAAACAGAAATTCAGGTTAAAGGGGCAAGTAGAACGGACGCCGGTGCCAATGCATATCAGAATTTTGCCCATTTTGACTGGAACGGAGAAATCCCCCCCCGTCCTATCTTTAGACTTAATTATCTTCTTCCTAAGGATGTTGTAGTAAAAGCCATCTATCGTGTTCCTGACGAAGCACATGCCAGATTTTCTGCTCTGCTGAGAACCTATATGTATAGAATCCATCTAAAGCTGAACCCTTTTCTTGAAGAATTAAGTTATTACTATCCGGTTCCGGGAAATCTGGATATTTCACTGATGAATCAGTGTGCCCGAATGCTTCTTGAACATGTTGATTACACTGCTTTTGCTCGTTCCGACCCACAGACCTATTCTATGAAGTGCTATATTACCTATGCCCGTTGGTTCTATAATCCAGCCAGAGGACAGTTGCTGTTTGTTATTGAAGGGAACAGGTTCCTTCGTGGTATGGTTAGAGGTTTAGTGGGAACAATGCTTCGCGTTGGGAAAGGATTGATGACTGCGGAGGAGTTTGAACGTGTGCTAAAAACAGGGCATAAAGAACGTGTTGACTTCTCGCCACCTGGACATGGTCTATATTTAAAACGTCTAAAATATCCTTTCAGATTTGTCTGGGAATGCTGGATGCAATAAAGGAAATCAACCCACTATAGGATTGTGGAGATGGTTATGGAAATGGTTTAAACCATACCGTAAACATCTTGTCCTGATAACAGTTTTTGCCTTAATTCAAGTCTTTGTATCGCCTGCAAGACCCTATATAATTCAACAAATTGTTGATAAGGCTATAATACCGGGTGACCAGAAGTTGTTGATTCTGTTGACCATGCTTGTTATTGGTGTGCTTGTTATAGAAGCCCTTGTCCGATTTCTCTTTCTATACTATGCCAGATATGTCGGTCAAATGGTAGTGTGGAATATCAGACAAAAATTATTCCAGCATTTAATAAAACAAAACATTGTGCTTTTTGATAAAATACCGTCAGGAGTTATAACTACAAGATTGGCAAATGATTCAGAAGCAATAAGGCAAGTGTTCTCTGAAGAAGGTTTGTCTATTTTCGCAGACATCCTCACTGTCTTTATTGTTGCTGGGATAATGTTCTGGACAGATTTCCATCTTGCTATTCTTACACTTTCAGTTGTTCCACCATTTTTATTGATACTATACTTTTTCCAGAAATATGTGAGAAGAGTATTTGACAGGATACGCAGGGCAATCACTAAACTTAATGTGTATTTGCAGGAGCGGATTAGCGGTTTATTGCTCATTCATTCTTTTGCTTCCTTTGACAAAGAGAAACGCATTTTCCGAAGCATAAATGACGAAATACTTAAGACAAATGTGCATGCAGTTAGGATTTACGCAACCTTTTTCCCAATTGTGGAGTTAATTTTTGCTGTGGCAATTGCCATTCTTGCTGGACATGGTTCTTTGGCAGTGCTTGATGGGACAACCAGTCCGGGCACCCTCGTTGCTTTTGTGTTATACATAAATTTAATGCTAAGGCCCCTTCGTTTCATTGCCGATAAGTTTAATACGCTTCAGATGGGAGTTGTCGCTGGCAAAAAAATTTATGACCTTTTCCACACATATGAAAAGGAACCACCAGATGGACAACGCCACATCTCTGAAATTAAATCTGTGACTTTTGATAGGGTATGGTTTAGGTATCCGACGCAGGAAAAGGACCATTTTGCTCTTAAAGACGTTTCGCTGTGCATTGAAAAAGGAAAACAAATAATGCTTATTGGAGATACTGGTGCAGGAAAAACTTCTATAATAAATCTCATCCTTGGATATTATGCCCCCACAAAGGGAAAGGTGCTAATCAATAATATTTCTGTTGATGAAGTTAACAGGAATAGTATCAGAGAAAGGATTGGCTATGCCCCACAAGAACCCGTAATTTTTGAGGGAAGTATTTACGAAAACATAACCCTTGGTAGAGATGTTGACGAGTCGTGGCTGATAGAACAAGCCATTGAACTCAATCTATGGAGTTTATTTGAGAATTTACCTAATAAATTAAAGACTATTGTTAATAGTCCTTTAGAACTCTCTTCTGGTCAGAAACAGGCTATATCTATTTTACGGGCATGGTGTCAAAAACCTGATTTAATGATTTTTGATGAAGCGACAAGTGCACTGGATGTGCAAACAGAACAGATTATCCATTCTGTTCTTAAGTCCTTAAAAAGCAAAATAGCAGTCATTTTTGTTTCCCATAGACTCACATTTATTGAACATATGGATGAGGTTTATTTAATAAGGAAAGGAAAGGTCATAGCCAGAGGAACGCCAGATGAACTATTGGCAGAAAGTGAAATATATAAGAACATGCTCTATATAGCCAGAGCACACTATTGATTATAGTTTAATTTAGTGCTATGTATGTCATAGGGAAGATTGTTAAAGGCTTAATAAAACTTGCAGGAAAAAAGGACAATCCATATTGTGATGTTTCCACTGCTCAAAAACAACAATTTTACTACTTGCTTAAAAATGCCCAAAATACAGAGTTTGGAAAGCACTATAATTTTAGTGAACTCTACAAGTTGCCCTTTGAAAGGGCTTACGACCAGTTCAAAAAGGCTATACCAATTTTTGACTACTCTAAAATGTATCGTCAATGGTGGTATAAAACCCTTGAAGGAAAATCAGATATTACATGGAAAGGAAAAATAAAATATTTCGCTCTTAGTTCTGGGACTACCGAAGGTCCAAGTAAGTATATCCCTGTTTCAAGAGAAATGTTGAGAGCAATACGAAAGGGCAGTCTCAGGGTTATGTATTCGCTTCCCCAATATCCATTGCCAGATTCTTACTTTCAGAAAGATGTTTTATTACTTGGCGGAAGCACATCTATGAAATCTGTCGGCAAGGGGCAATATGCAGGAGATTTATCAGGGATTATGTCTGCTGATGTCCCCACCTGGTTTCATTTTTTTTACAAACCGCCACGCAAAGTAACTGCTTACAAAGATTGGAATGAGAAGATTGACGCCATAGTACGTCAGGCACACAAGTGGGACATAGGCACCATTGTAGCAGTGCCCCCATGGGCTCAACTACTATTGGAACGAATAGTTGACCACTATAAAGTGGCTAACATACATGAAATATGGAAAAATTTCTCTGTGCTTGTGTTTGGTGGATTGTCTTTCAAACCTTATGAAAAGACATTTGCATCACTGCTTGGTAAGCCAATCGTTACAATAGAAACATATTTGGCTTCAGAAGGTTATATTGCCTATCAAGCCCGTCCTGATGCCGATGGTTTGAGGCTTCTTGCAGACAACGGTATTTTCTTTGAGTTCGTCCCATTTAATTCAGAAAATTTTGACCATGAAGGCAATATAAATCCAGATGCAGAAACAGTATGGTGGGATGAAGTGCAAGAAGGAGTAGAATATGCCATTCTGCTAAATACGTGTGCAGGAGCATGGAGATACTTACTTGGAGACACAATAAAAGTAGTTAAAAAGCAAAAGGGAGAAATTATTATTACAGGGAGAACAAAGCACTATCTAAGTGTGACTGGTGAACATCTTTCTGTTGAGAATATGAGTATGGCTATTGAGCGGTTGTCAGAACAATTGCAGGTTCCGATACCTGAATTTACGGTATATCCGTATCGGGTCGGCAGGTTCTGGGGTCATAAGTGGTTTCTTGGAGTGGCAAGACAGGTTAACATAAGTCAGGACGAGTTAGCCACAATGCTGGATAATATATTAAAGGAACTTAACGATGATTATGCTACTGAACGTTCTTCTGCCCTCAAGGAAATCAAAGTGTTTACTGTTCCAGTGAATGTCTTTTACGAATGGATGGAACAGAGAGGAAAACTCGGATCTCAAAATAAATTTCCACGAGTATTGAAAGGAGAACAGATTAACCATTGGGAAAACTTCTTAAAATCAAGGGACTTAATCCCATGATATGGAAACGCTTAATGCTATAATAAAGGGAGTGGGAATAGGATTGACACTTTCTATTCTCGCTGGTCCTGCATTCTTTTTACTGGTATATACAAGTATTAGGCTGGGTTGGCAAGCAGCACTGCTTTTTGCCCTCGGAGTGTGGATTAGCGATTTTATCTATTTAACTGTTGCATATCTCGGTATTTCTCATATTCTGGAAGAGTGGCTTGCTAATCAGTGGGTGGGGGTAATTGCAGGCTTGGTTATTGCTATTGCTGGTAGTTTGTTTATCCTGAGGGCTCGTAGAAGTTCCCCACCCCCTATAATAACACGCAAAATAAGATTGAGAACAAGAACACGATTTATGCTTTTTTTTCAGGGCTTTTTTTTGAATTTGGGAAATCCCTTCGTGATCTTATATTGGCTAAGTATCGCTGCCGTGGGTTCAACATTTTCTCATTACAATACTTATGTTTTCATGGTCGCAGTCCTTGGTGGATTAATAGTGGCTGATTTACTGAAAATATACGGAGCTAATTACTTGACACGGTTCCTTACGCCACGTGTTATGAAAATAATCAATATACTGCTTGGTTTGGCTTTAGTCATTGCAGGCATTAGCCTTGCTGTCAGAAGCATAATTATGTTAAAAAAGTAGTATCCGTTTGAATAGTATAATTTGTTATTTTCTCAGCAATGGTAATAAGTCCTTCTTTAGTGAGCTCTTTTGGTATTATTTAAGTTCATGAATAAGCATCTTTTCGTAAGCTTACATCAAAAATGATAATCTTTTTCACTTCCAAAGTTTCTGAATCATAAACAATTTTAATAAACACACGAAATTTTCCCTGCCTATATCGGCAAAATCCTGCTAATCGTTTTATCTGGATTCGTGATTGTATATTCGTCTCCTTTTAGAGCAATCACTTTGGGATACAATATCCTCAGAATACTATTTGCGTTATTAAGTGCCGTGGGGTTCTTTTGTATTGCTCCATATATGAACTTGTGGCATTCAACTATCGTTTTCCTTGCTTCAACAAGCAGAGATTTCTTAATGCTCCATTTCCTTTGTTGTTCCTCTTTGTCTTTATGTCTGATAAATTTCTCATGTGTTTTCTGTATACGCTTGCTTAGCCTTTTCCAATAATTGATTATGAAAGTTTGTTCCTGGAAGCATAATGGAGTCAAAGAGTGCTTCCACTTCAAGTAGTAGCGTCTCCAAAATATCGTAGTGATATTGTGTTAATTTGCCTTTTAGTTTTTTAGATTCTTCAGCAGTAAGAAACAGACCAAAAAGAAAGTTACGGGTGGCTTCGGAAAGTCGTGAAGCTAATTCTTTATTTTTCAATTTGTATTCCTTGAATTTCTCAAACAAGTCCTTCCTTTCCATTAAATCCAATTGAAATTTTATGTCATCAAACAGGCTTTTCCATGCTTCAAGTTCTTCTTCAGAACGTCCTTCTTCGTTCAGGATTATACTAACTCCTGGAATGAGAGTATATCCTAGAGTATCCTCCATAAAAGCTCTGGAATGTCTTTTTATGAAATCTAATCTTTCCTCTATTTCCGTTTCAGGAATGTTGCTATAGAACACAAATAACCTTGTTATTTTTTTGCTTTCAGTATCGTCATGGAAGTATACTCCCTCTGATGTCGGAAAAATGAAATTTTTTTCTGCAATTGCACTCATGACAAACATCTTTATTTTGAAATCCTGACCAATTTTTATAACGTGAAGATAAGCATTTTTTATACTGTTTTAAAGACCCACTTTCACTATGACACACACTTATGGTTACCAACTGCTCTCACTCTAATTATATAGAAATGTGACCCGGCTGGGCGTGAAAAGATTTAACGAAACTTCTGGCTTAGGCAACCCTCTGAGCCAGATGTGTGCCCGATTTGTGCCCATTTTATCATTTTTATCGCTGTAAAGATAACTTGAAATCTTTTAACTGTCATCTTAATTTTATATATTAGAGGGCAAAACAGGGTATATGTTTGAAGGTCCTGAAAAAACGCATATTATAAACCCCAAGCTATTAGCCCACAAATTCCATATATCATTACGCACAGCATATCGCTGGCTTCAAAGGTGCAGAGAATGGTTTGGCAAAGACAAAAGGGCACCAGTGACGCTTGAAGAGCTTGCTCAATGGCTGGGAACAAGTGAAAGAAAACTCTGGAATAAACTATACGGTTAGGCTTGGTCTAAGACTTTGAACAATTCACTCCAATGACCGTCGTTTAACCAGCCTCTTCTTTGAGCATCAAATTTACTCACCCAGCCTCCGTCATTTACTTTAGTAACTATTTTGGCAACTATACCCAGAACTTTAATGTTCCCTTCACGTGTGATAACAACTTTTACCCCATTAGGCACCTTAAAAACAGCATCCTTCCTAAATGATGGTATCGCCAATCCATCAATGCCATATGGCGTGTCAGTTGAAAAAGGAAGCAATTTGTATACTTTTCCCTTGATGTTCTCTGCAAGCACATAAACTGTTCCTCCAAAGTCATTCCTGAAAATACGAGCAGATGTGAACATATTGAAAAAGGCATAGTTAAACATTCCAGCACCAATACCTGCACTAATGGGCTCTACAAGCATTAGCCCTCCTAAAGCAAATATTCCTCCAATAGTCCCAAAAGTGTAAGGGTCTGATTCTGTTTTTCTATCAAACCCATATGATACTATTGCAGATGCAACCATATTGCCCAGGCCTATAATCATTTTACGTTTGAACGTTTTTCTTATGTAACGCCTTCTTTTGGTCATCTATTACACAAACATTTTCATAGGGTCTACTAAGCGTCCTTTGGGGTCTCTGACTGTCAAGTGCAAATGCGGACCTGTGGAACGTCCCGTATTGCCAGTATATGCAACTATTTCGCCCTTTTCAACCCGTTCACCTTCCTTTTTCACAACCTTTGATAAATGAGCATATCCAGTTATATAGCCATTATCATGTTTGATTCGCATTTGCAGTCCGCCAATTGGATTTTGCCAAACTTTGATTACAACGCCAGAATCTGGAGCATAAATGGGAGTTCCTTCCGGAACAGGAATATCAATGCCGGAATGAAATTGTTTCCTTTTTGTAATTGGATGTATTCGCCAGCCAAAGCGAGAAGATATACGTTTCCAGGGGTCTGGCAATGGCCATTTCCACTTCATAAGCCTCCACATTTGATATAGTGAAAAGATTAATAGCCCAACTCCGATAAGTTTCTTCATTCACTAATCTCAAGTTTTGTTAACACTCTTTCCATATTCTTTTCAAGCTTTCCCAGAATTCTCATTTTCTCTTCTTCTTTCTTTTTTATTTCCTTTACATCTTGTTCAATAGAGGATACTCTATGCGTAAGCACACCCAAGTAAAACGCCAGCGGTGCAACAGCCAGCAATATCATAATCAAATGGTATAGTGATATTTGAATTGTCATTTCTGGAGTTTTGGAGGCTGTGGCACTTGAGGGGGCTCTTCATCAACTGCAAGGCTTGCTGTTGTTGCCATTGTTGCCCCAGCACCAGCGAGAACATAGCCCAAGGTCGTTAACCACGCTGGTGCTGCTATACCTCCGGTCATTACTGTCGTGACGATGCCTGTTCCAATTGCTGCAAGTACAATCCCAGCCTTGCGAACCTTTTTCCAGAATGGTGGAGTTGGTTTCTGTGCCCTTTCTATTGCTTCCTTCAGCATAGTTATAGGATTTTGAGGTTAAAGGATTTCAAGTATTACAACCACTTTTGTTGTGGCTGCCGTAGGTGGAAAAAAGAATCTAAAGAACCTTGAAATCTTCACCTTTTGGTCAAGAGAGCCAAACTCAATCTCTTGTCCTGGAGCAATATCAATAACATCATCTACAATAACAGCAGCACCTCCTTCATTGCGTATCCTGATACGATTGGCTTCCAACATAACCTCCTTATTATCAGTTATTATCACATATCTAATTTCCATGTTAGTTTGATTTTGAACTTAACATATAAATTGCACCAGCACCCAGCAGTATAAAGCCCAGTGCTTTCAGGTTTCCTAATGTGGAGGTTGTTGTCCCTGCCTTGTAGCCAGATTGATACGCCCCTTCAGCAACATCTCGTATATAGTCTTCAACTTTATTAGCCTTTTCCTCGGGCAAATCCCTCAAAATATTTTTTATCTCTTTGTCAATAACTAATGTTTGAGCATAATCTCTTGCGGCATCACGTGCTCTCCTATTAATCCACCCTAAATAATATGCAATGGCGGCTGTTACAGCAACACCTGTTACTGCCACAGCTATATAAGCCCAGGGAACTCCTATCGTGGGACCAAACTCTGTAACATTTCCTCCAAAGTATTTCCTATATTCTTTCCCAAGTTTTTTAGCATAGTCATAACTAATGTCCGCAAGGGTTTCTGCTTTGCTAATGAGTTTGTTTAAAGATGCTTCATACTTTTTAACAAAAGATGCTTTTCGCAGCTTCTTTTGTCTTGAATTATAACTTGCAATGAGCTTTTGTAACTTTCTCTTAGTTGCTTGTGGTAAATTGATTTTCTCTGTTTTGTTCTGTAAGTCAAGTAGTTTCAAAAATGTCTTCTGGTCTGTTGTAACCCAATGCTTCAATAAATCTTTTGCTTCATCTGCACGATTTTTTCTCTTTGTTATCATATAGATTATGTTAAAATGAACCCATCCTTCTTTTTCAAAAGGAGTCGTGTCTTTGTCAAGCCTAAGCCAATATCCTGTTGATGTTTTCCTAACACTTGAAACTTTCCCTATTACTTCATGTCTTACAGCACGGTATATAATCTTTGCTTGTAATGAAGGAGCGGAGCGTATGTTGGCAACAGAGACCCAAGGTGCAATCCATGCACCTAAAATCACACCGTCGGAAGCAAATTGTTCAGGAAGCCGTGCCTTAGGAACTTTTGGCATTGGGGACCTTCTGTTTTAGCATATTGACTGCCATTTGATATGTAGATGGGTCTCGCTTAGCAAGTATTAGGAGCCTGTGAAGATTATCTATAATTTCTGGGTCATGCTTAGACAACTCATTCACGATTGCAAGGACCTTTTTTGCCAATTTCTTTTTGTCTTCCATCGTTCCAGCAATTTGAGCAGATTGAACTGTTTGCTGTGTCTGTTGATTAACACCAGCAACTGTCTCAAAAAATCCTATCATTCGTTCAATGAACCTCATTTGTGGTTCGTTATACATCTTTTGTCGCTCCTGTATTAATCGCAACTGATATTCAAGTTCCATATTCTTTCGCTCAAGTCTCCGTATCTCTTCTAAATATTTCTCTTCTCCATTTATACCTGTTTGTTGTGGCTGTTGCATTAGAACAGGCAATTGCGTCCCAATTTGTGAATCTCTGTCTCCAATAATAAGGTCAAACACTAAAGAATCCTTCAAACTTGCTTTATCATTTTTCTTTGCCACAAGTTTGTATTTCCCATAAGGCAATAAAGAAAGTGCTTTCTCTAATTCTTCTATAACATCACTGCCACAATATTGATAATATTTCATATCAAGGCGACGGTCATATATCACAAAACACTCTAACCCTGTTGCTTGAAACCATTCTTTCGCCTGTTCCCTGTTGTCCATCGCTCATTTTTAGACTTTGTAGTGCAATACAATCTCTACTGCGTACTGAGTTGTCGGATTGGAATTTACTATCTGCATTATATGCGGTGGAATGTAAATAGTTGATTTCATTGTATCTATATAATCTTCCCTGAATACAAGCAATGAATTGTCCCTTACAGTGACAGTTAGCATTGGATAGTTGTCAATTAGTATCTGATTATCTTTATTTCTCAGGGAAAGATAAAAATCATCCACAATAATATGTCCAGAACGCGACCTTGAGAGTCCTAAACTACCTCCTTTGATTGTAACAGCAAAACACTTTTTGTCTTGTAACAATGGGTCATCAGGCAAATTATATGTATTAATGTTAGGCTTCAATAATATTTCATACGTCCTTGTTCCCTCCGCCACAAAACTCGGAAACATCTCCATGGTTCAAAAATTTTTTGTGGGGCGGGCACTGGAACCCGCCCCGGTTTCTTAGTCTCCAGCCATGTCAAGAGCTGCTCCCGACGCAAGCAGACCTCTCACATAAAATACAAGATAGACTTTCTCATTGGCATCTGTGGATTCCACATTCAAGCCAGCAAAGGTCGGGACAGACAACACAATCTCATTCTTTGCATTCCCGAACAGCTTCAACTCTGGTTTCACATCAACGAAACCAAATTCTGGCAATTGCTGAGCATAGTTCCCAGCAAATGTCTGTTGAGTCTCTGGAATGTACAGGAACCTTCTGGAATCAAGGGCTTCATACCAAACCCTATTGTTGACTCTGATTCGCAAATAGCCATTGTAGAAAATGTGTAAGTGTCTAACGTTGATACCCGGTAGGGCGAATCTAACGGGATTAGGATATGTCTCAATATAATCAGCTCCAACGACACGAAGGTCTCTTCGCATCAAAAAGAGACCCATTTGCTGAACAATAAACACGTCGTTCCTGTTCAGCTTCCTTTCTGTTCGGGTCTCACGTCCTGTTTCTGTTATGTCAAAAATGTAATCAGACCTTGTGTTAGAAGTCGGAACTTCCACTCTCAAGTAAGAAGGTGTGATATGCTTTGTTCCGAACTTCTTACGCAATTTACTAATCAATGCCTTCTCTGGATCTGCAACAACCAATTTTTGAACGAACCTCTTACCAAATGCTCGCTTTACCGCTCTAACAGCCATTGCTATTTGATTTTAAAAGGTTTATGGTTTAAAAATCTTCATCTTCTTCAGGGTCAATGACTTCAATGTCTCCTTCCAAAACCTCGTCATCAATGTCATCAGAAACTCCTTCAACAACTTCATCGTCAATCTCTTCTGTCACACCTTCAACGACCTCGTCATCAATCTCTTCAACAACACCCTCAATCTCTTCATCGGACAACAAATCGTAGTCATCTACTTCATAGTCCTCAGGAATTGTGTATTGCTCTTGTCCTATTGGTCCAGCGAGGAACTGCAAGTTGTCCTTAAGTGCTGTACGCACTCCCACAGAACAAACGCCTGCACCCAAGCCTCCTAAAATTGGATTATCGTTATAAAACTCACTGGCATAGGCACCAACGGTGAAAAGTAAAAGACCTTTTATCTTATTATTTTGAATTGGCAATTTTTCCTCAACAAGTTCACCGCCGACGGTTCCGGCAGCTATTCCGACGCCCCGTTGACCAGCACGCATCAACGTGCCAGTGTCAAAAATTCCTTTTTTCTTAGGCATAGCAACTTGATTTTAAAGGTTTATACCCTTGTTACTTTGCGTTCAAAGGCAAGCTTTGCCCTGTTTTCAACGTCTTTGAGATGCTGCTTGGCTCGTTCCAACTTCATCTTTGCACGCTCAAACTCACGTTCTGCACGTGCCACTTTGCTTTTAGCCTTTCGGTAAGGTTTATACTTCTGTAGAAACTGTTTGAATAAGTGGCTAACATTCAATTTCATAGCAGTTTGATTTTATGGGTTTTAGATTGTCCAGAATCTGGAGCGACCGCCTGTGGTGTCGCTACCAGCATCATCGGGAACAACGTATTCACTTTTGGTCTGGCGAACCATATCCAGACCCTTTTTCGCTTGCTCGGGAGTCATTTCACTGAAATCATCATAACTTGGGACATCCTGGGTTGTAGGCATTACATCAGCTGGCACATCACTAGCATCAGGAACCATATCATTAACATTCATTTTCTTTTTTAAAAGTTTAGATATTATACTTATCAGAGCATTTATAACAGTATCCCATGGAACTTTTGATAATACTGCTGCAATTTTTGGGTTTCCTATTCCTGCAACACGGGCACCAAACATTTCCCTCAATACTGTTTCGGGAGACTTTTTAAATCGTTTCATTATGCCATTCCTTATGATGGCCTTAACTTGCGACTCCTTCATTCCCAGCTTTTGCGTTATCAATTTGAAAATCTTCATTTGCTTGTTATACTTACGGCGTGCTTTGGGAGGTAACACAGAAGGATTCTTAACAAATATGTACAGGAACATAGGTGATGCAACAGGAAGCAATACCTGTAAAATCTTTCTAACAACTGCTTTAGGTATATTTAGAACTTTTCTACCAAAAGCCTTTACGCCCTTTGCTACTTTATCAGCAGCGGTTTTCAAAAATCTGGTTGCCTTTTTAGCTGCCCGACTAACAGCCTTCTTTGTTTTCTGCCATAGCTTCTTTAGAAACTTTTTCCTTTTGCGTCTCTTACGTCTATTTCTTTTTCTAAACAGACCTATTTCAGCAGCATCGTTTATACCAGCAACCAATGCCTTCTGTGTATCTGAATACTCTCCTTTGTCCGTCATGTAAGCTATGGCATACATTTCCTTATAGTCCCCCCGCCGTGCTGCCTCCAGAGCATCGTTAACAGCTTCAAGGATGTCATTATATTTCTCTACACGGACAGAACCAATGCCTCGCAACTCGGCAGCTATATCACGTTCAATTTCAAGACGCTGCTTAGCAATCGCAAGTTCCAGCTCTGCCTCGGTCATGTTCTCTATGTCCTCTGGCAAGTCCAATTTGCCACTTTCATGAACTCCCTCTATGCGATACAACTTAGACATATCGTAATCTATTTTGAAGGTGTATGGTTTTTGATAGTTGAATCTGGAAAGTGTTGCATCAAGGATTATCTCTTTGTCTCCATCAGGAACCACTACAAAGACGTGATGCGGCGTGGTAGTGTCCCGATGGCTTGTGAAACGAAACACAAACGGTATTCCAAGACAATTCAACAAAGAACCAATGAAAATTGAAAAACTTTTGCAGTCCCCAACACGATTTCGCCACAAAACAGCTGGACGTTGAACATATTGATAACCCACTGGGTCCGTCTTATACTTAAAGTTTTTCTTAACAAATTCCCATATGTTTCTTAATGTCTCTATTTTTGTGCTTCCTTTCAGTTGTTTTGCGAGACCGCATGTGTCATCTTTATAAAGCAAATATGTTCGCAACACCTCATTTACAATGTCATAAGTGTTTGCATTCATATCAACTGGAACAACTCTCATCTTGGGTGTTGCGACCAGAGCCATGATTAAGCAGTTTGAGTGGTTTGAGTGGTTTCCTGTTTAACAGTCTGTTGCTGCTGTTGAACCTCTATCTCTGAAATATGTCCGCCGAAAATACTTGCGGTCTCTTTTATGTCCATGTTCTTATCACCATTGAAGGGATGCGAATCAATAATGAGACTTTTCTCTATGAAAGCCTCCGCATCCTTGCGAGTTTTATACGACCTAACGAGCATCTTGTCAGGAACCGAAACAACATATGCTATAATATTGCCTTTGGCATCCCGTTGCCTGAAAAGATAAATCAGCCTGTTTCTGGCGTCAGACTTTGGATAACCCTCTATGACCTGTAAGTCAGCTCTCTTTATTTCCATCATAGTACCACATTTTCCGACACATTGTATTTACCAGCAGTTGTGTTGATGTAACCTTTCACAGTCAAAGAAACTTTTTGATTGCTCTTGATTCTATTTAGCAAAACTTTAAATGCACTTAAGGCATTAATTCGCACGGGAACAGATATGACTATTGAACCAGGAGTTATGATTATCCTATCTGTCAACTCTACATAACCTACTGGCTCGCTGTTGTGAAAAACAGTTATTCTGGTTCCCGTGACCTTAACAGTGTTAGGAGTTGGATTATATGCACGAATGTTCAAAAACAATCTTGCATTGCGTATTTCCGCACCAATAACAGAAAACCTCAGACTCTGCAAAGTCTTCCCAGTCTGTCCATATCTCCAGAGAGCATATCCAATCCCTAAAATTGTCAGCACTCCAAACATGCTCATATATGCACTTTTCAATCACAAACATACCCGCACAGAAAACACAGATTGACAAATATGGCAAAAATGACAATTGCTGGCAAATTTTTACAAAACCAAATCCAGAACCCGCTTAACTACTGGCTTATCTTACTGGAAACATAGTCCAGAACCTTCTTTGCCGTCGGACGGAAAAGTTTCTCTATTTCTTCTTTTGTGGGAATCCATGAAGAGTTAGGATAGCGAAAGTCGGCACCGTCTTTA
>WFXT01000020.1 GCA_015490475.1 Bacteroidota bacterium | reverse complement strand
TTCGTGCATATTCCTGTGTGGTATATTGAAATTCAACCACTATTCTGGATTGAGACGTTATTTCTACGGCAGGCGTAAAGGTTATCTCTGCACGATTGTAATCAATAACATAGTCCCTATCGGCTCCCCGTGTTAGTAATCTGCCGTCCAGATATACCCTTTCTGTTCCAGACAAGATGATTACAAATTGTTGTCCTTCGGGAACAATTGGATATGGACCTCGGATACCTTCCTTTCCATAAAAAGAAACCCTGCCATATTGCCCACGAGAAAAAGCAATCCCTCCATTCCATTGAATCTGTTTTGAATTCTCACCCAAATTTAATCCCTTTACTTTGCGTTTGTATCGCACAAAATAGGAATGTTGCGGATTTTCCCATAACTGGTCACCCACCCCTGCATACCACCTATCTCTGTAAATAAACCGAAGAAAAATCCTATCAAAATCCTGCAGTTGATACGTATTCCCTTCGGGTTGAATCGGGAGAGACTGGTCACTTAAATGACCTTCCACCTCCATATCTTCGCTTATCTTTCCTTTTATGACAATTCCAAAATAAGACTGAGAGTTAAGATTTTGTTTGGTTCCAGAACTTAATTCCTGAACCAACTGACCTTCAATCGTTAAGCCAGAAGTTGGAAGGAAATTCCTATTCCTGATAGGGACATTATATATAACCATGGGTTGGTTTCCTTCATTGGTTGGAAGTGGTTCGGGTAATTCAATTGTAGTGTCAATGAACAAATTAAGAGTGTCATATTCAATTATAATATTGTGGCAAGTTGGTTTCTCAATCCAAGTCAGGCATCCGCTCAGCCAATTAATTTGCCAGTGTTGAGAATCAATAGGTTCACCATTGCAATATACCCTAACAGTATGTGGTTTCACAGGAAGGCTTGAAAAACATGTATCTTGACCCACCAGAGAATAAGCAATAGCAATTGTGCACAGAAATATTACTGAATTATTCCATATAATCCTATTTGCCATTGTGTTATATACAACGCAAAAGACTCATAAAACGGTCATAGGTTAATGCATTAAACCAATTCCTTCCAATATGACCAACCTGCAGTTTCTCCACGTGCAGGAATATATATGATTTCTGTGGGGCGGATGTCCAAGCCAAACTCTTTCAACAGATGGTTCCTCACTTCTTTTACTCTCCAGAAAAACAATAGATGCCCTTCATAAGGGGTATCTGTCCAGTAGCCCAGTCGGGCAGGACACCCTTCCTCCCTCAAGTCGGTAATCAGACGAGGATAAAATTCTTCAGCAAGGGGATGGTCTTCAAGCATTTCCTTCTCTATCCGTGCCAGTGATTCAGCGTAAGATTGAAAAGCATAGCAGAGTTTTTGAGCGTGTTGCTTAGGAAGTTGAAATTTTACAATCCCTGTAAATCCCTCGGCAGTGAAATCTCTGGTTATTTCATTTTCTTTTAAATTCCAAACCTCACAATAAAATTTTCTTACTTCTCCTTCTAATTCTACATAGTCAGGATATGTAATTTCTTTGAGCCAAGGGTAAGAATCATACACGATATTTCTAACTGTATTAGCCAGTTCTGGAAGGTCGTGTTCTTTTTGTAAGAGAAACTTTTTGACTTTATTTTCCAATTGTTTATCTTTTTTGATAAAATAAAAGATAGCCGATGCTTCTACCAATTTTCTTATTTCTTCCCCACTAATAACAGGTTTTCCATTCACTCGTTCAAAGTGCTTTTCCCTGCTCAGTATGGGGGAATAAGTAAAAAAGGGCATGCCTAAAGTAATTTATCTGTCTTAATCCAGAGCACCGAGCAACTTATCTGTTTTTTCTGCTATGGATAAATCAAACAGCGAAATTGTGGGTAGGAACCATGATATTCTAAATCTTGGCTCTCCGTCTTTATTTTCTCCATAATAAGCAACTGCTATTCTGCCAAAGCCAGCGTCTTCCTCCACATCTCTGGCTTCCCGCAAAAACCTCCTTATTAGAGGGGGCATCTGGTCATAGGGCTTTGCTTTTCCTTCCTGCCCTCGTTGTTTAACCAATTCAAGGGATGTTCCAACATTTCTCAAGGCTTCTATTACATTGTGCAATTTGCGTTTTTTGAGATATGCAAGCAAAGTGATTCCTGCTGGAACACGCAATATTTCTATGTTCTTGTCTCCTTCCCTTAAGTCCCCAATCAGGTAAGCAACACCATCAATCATTTCAATATGGGCAAAAATCTTTTTGTTCTTGGGCAATTCTTCAAGAATGTCATATACCTCAAACTTGACGTCTTGCTCTGCCTTAGCATCCCATTCTGTGTATATGTCTCCCTTCTTACGCTTACCTATCTCAGCAGTAAAGAAGGTCTCCTTACCATCTTTTTTACCAAATATTAAATCAAAGCCCCACCGTTTCAATTCTTTCAACTTGAATTCCCTTTCTTTCTCTGGTTGTCCAAGCCTTTCAAAGACATACGTGTGCAAAACTTGATTTTCCCTTAATTCAAACACTTTGCTCATATCCAAGACTTTTATTCCTCTAACACGTATTATGTATGTATAAGTTCCCTGATTATTTTTGAGCAACAAGTTTGCCTGCTATGATTGATAGTTCAAGGGCAAGTTCTTCAAGCAGTTCCTCCTGTGTGGAAAAACCACTTTTAATACCAACTCCTTTTTTATTGTATTCATATAGCAAAGCAATAATACGATTGACTTCTTCTTCACTGTAATTTTCAATCACTTTAGTAGTTTGGTTTGCCCACCACCATGAAAATTGGAAAACAGACTGTAATCGCTTAGCATTCGTTCCATATTTTCTTCCAGTGTCTGCATATAGCATGAGTTTATGAAGCATAGTTATCAACTGGAATAGATTTACATTAATTTGCCGAGATAAGTTGCGACCAATTCTGGCTATTAAATTACTTTTTCTATTAGCAACTGCATCTATAAACTCAAATATATTGTATTCTCTATCAATGCCAGCGATGTTTAGTATATCCTTTTCTGTAAACTTATGCCTATCTGGATAAGATATTTTTAGTTTCTCAATTTCATTAACTGCTGACTCAAGGGATAGGTTACTTAATTCTGCAAGTGTCTCCAGACCAGACTCATCAATGTGAATACCAGTGTTTTTACAATAATCTGCTAACAATCCAATAAAAGCATTGGGTTTTAGTTTGTCAAACTTTACGAGAACGCCGAGTTTTGCAAGGTCTTTCTCTATTTTGGAAAAACGCCTACGAAAGTTCTTATTAGGACCTATAGCCTCAACAGCAAGAATAGAATGTTTGGCAGGATTAACACTGTAGTTCATAATGGCTTTCCAGTCGTCTTCTTGCCACTTATGTCCAGAATAAACGACGACTATCTTTTGCTTTCCAAACATTGGCAGGGTTCTGGCTTGATTCACAGCCTGTTGACCAGACACGTCCTCGGCAGTTAATACAACAAAGTTGAATTGTCTTTCTGCAGGTGGAATAAGTTCTTTTAAAGAGGAAATAAATTGTCGCACGAGAAACTCTTCGTCTCCTGTCAAGACATAAACAGGTTTGCGTTGCTCAATAGCCTCTCTGATAATAGAGAACATACTAATTCATTGACAGAAGGAATTCTTTGTTATCTCTTGTGCCTCTCATGTTTTCAAGTATCCATTTCAAGCCTTCTTCTGTGGGCAACTGAGCCAATTGATTTCTTAATAGCCAAACCCTGCGTAGCGTGAATTCATCAAGTAATAGTTCTTCACGTCTTGTTCCAGATGCAACGATATCAATGGCTGGAAAGATACGTTTATTGGCAAGATTCCTGTCAAGGACGAGTTCCATATTACCGGTTCCTTTAAATTCCTCAAATATTACCTCATCCATTCTGCTTCCTGTATTGATCAATGCAGTGGCAATAATAGTCAAAGAACCTTTTCCTTCTATATTTCTGGCGGCTCCAAAGAATTGCTTGGGCTTGTTTAGGGCAGAGGCTTCAACACCTCCTGAAAGAACCTTTCCTGAAGAGGGGGCAAGGTCATTATAAGCACGAGCTAATCGTGTCAATGAGTCAAGCAGAATAACGACGTCGTGTCCCGATTCCACTAATCTTTTGGCTTTTTCAAGAACCAGCTCAGCAACCCTCACATGCTTATCCGCTGGATTATCAAATGTTGAAGCGATTACCTCAGCAACAACAGAACGTTCCCAATCAGTAACTTCCTCAGGACGTTCATTGATAAGCAATACAATAACATAAACTTCTGGATGATTCTTATTGAGCCCTTTAGCAATGTTTTTGAGTAGAGTGGTCTTACCTGTCTTAGGTTGAGCAACAATCAAACCACGCTGTCCTTTCCCAATTGGGGCAAACAAATCAATAATTCTATTTGAATAGTCATTGGGACCTGTTACAAGATTGAATTTCTCTTCGGGAAACAAAGGTTTCAAATATTCAAATGGGGTTCTATACTTGACTTTTTCAGGGGGCAAGCCATTGACCAATTCAATTTCTTCAAGGAAAAAGTATTTGTCTGCTTGTTTCACAGGCGGTCTGATATAACCGTAAATTGTATCTCCCGTTTTGAGCCCATAAGCCTTTATCATTCGTGGTGCTACATATACATCATCAGGCGAAGAAAGATAGTTAAAGTCGGAAGAACGAAGCACACCGAAACTTTCTTTTTCCATTATTTCAAGAACGCCTTCTGCTTTAACAAGTCCCTTTAATCGGGCTAAGAGACGTTCAATTTCATCAGAAGGCAGAGGCTCTGCTTTCGCTTTTTCCTTATCTTCTTTGGTCTTTGATGTAGTGGTTTGAGTGACGGATTGGGCAGAGGTTACAACGCTTGCTGATGTCTTTTCTTTATCCTTTTCTTTCTTGGTAGGGGTTATTACACGATATGATTTTATTGAAGATGATATTGAAGAGGATGTTTCTTCTTCCTTTGTTGTTTTCTCGGAAGTTGTGGTGTTGTCCTGAGGTGATTGCGATGGAGTCGTTGTGCCTTTTATGTCATCAGCTTCTCTATCTGCTTGTTGTTCATTGATACTTTTCTCAACCTCTTGGCTTTCAGCACCCTCCGTTAGGGTTGAATCTTTTGCTTTCTGAGCTTTCTCCTTTGAATCTTCTTTTCCCGATAATTTTTCTAATAGACTTTGAATGATTGATTTGTTTTTGGGGGGAAAGTTGAGTTCAGGAATATTTTTCTGAGTTGGTTGTGTTTTTTCGTTTGGCTTTTGTCCCTCACCATGGGTAACGTTTAATAAAGTATTGCTTTTGCCCTTTTCTCCTACTTTAAGGATTTCTTCAATAAGTTCCTTCTTTGTCTTTCTGGAATAATATTTAACGCCTAAGTTCTTGGCTATCTGTTTAAGCTCTTCTGCTTTTTTAGCTTGTAATTCCTCCCGTGTGTAAGTGTCTCCATTTCCCATGTCAAAAATTTCTGTTTATGCTATTGCACATTTATCAAAGCAAAATTACGCTACTCTTGGTTTCCCCCTTATTAGTTAAGCATAGTACGAATGCTTGTATAGCAAAGGTGTAAGCTCTAATCAGTTTAGATAAAGTATTTTCTTGCCCAAAAAGTTCCTTGTATTCATTATACTTTTAGTGGTTTTTGGCACATCAGGAAATTTGTTATAACTTAGCAATAATGTAAAAAATGGTGGAATGAGACAGAAACTTCTAGTTCTTGCTATCATTTGGGGGACGTTTAACGCATTAACTGGACAATCTTCTTTGCGTGTTTTACCCAACAAAACGCAATTTGTAGAACGTTATTCTCAATTCTTCAATTGGAAAGCAATTGTTAATTCATACACCAACTATCCAAGGTTTGCGTATGGAAAACCAGTAGATATAGAAGGTTTGACATTTGAGGAAAAAGCTATCAAGGCATTGCAGAGGCTTGGAATACCCACCTCTTTAGTGAAACTTAAAGGAACTTTTACTTCTCGTTCGGGGAAAACTTTTGTTAATTTCACTCAAGTGATAAATGATTCTATAGAGGTTTTGTTCTCTCGGGCTTCGCTCAAGTTCAACAAACAGGGACGCCTTTTCGCCATGACGATGGACATATATCCCTATAATCCTGTTAACAAAATTGTGCCTCTAACAACTGCAGAATTGAATTCCCTTAACGACATACCCAATTCCACTGTGGAGAAAGGCGATTTAAAAGTTCTACCTATTCTAAAACAGAATGGCTATGAACTAAGATATGTTTACGAGATTCACATAAAGAGGCAATCTCCTCCTCTTTACTTATATAGGCTCGTGGACGCAGAAACACGAGAAGTCCTTTACGAACAGAATCGCATAAAGGATATAACATTTACTACCACCATATACAACAATGGTCCTTCCGTTGGCACCACCGTTCAAAGACCATTAGCCAGAGCCACTATAAATGACGGAGGTAACACTTATGTAACTTCAAAAACGGGAAGCATTAATACTACTTTGTCAACAAACTTCACTGTTGACCTCAATGGTCCAAGAGTAACTGTTTATGAGTACAATGGAGGAAATTCTTATGTTGTTTCGTTTTCCAGTAACCAGTTAACCTCTACAGCTAATGGCTATGATGTTCCTATGAACCTCAATGCTTCGGCAATAAACACTTTTGTAGCTACAGTTGATATTTTTGACACAACTCTCTACTGGTGGCCCGGAGTAACAGTGTTTCCTAATCCAATGCCTGCCTATGTAAACAGAAATGATGGCTCCTGCAATGCTTATTATGATTATTC
>WFXT01000019.1 GCA_015490475.1 Bacteroidota bacterium | reverse complement strand
GACTATGAATTGCTTATTTCACGCAAGCCCAATCCTTATTATGCCTTAAGTCTTATTAATGGTGCTGATGCTTCCCTGGCTATTGGTGATTCATTACGAGCCTTTCATTTCTTGATAGAAGCCCTATCCGTTGCCGCCGACGAAGAGAAATATATGCAACTTTTGAGAAAAGCGGTTGAAATTGCACCAGTGTCCGAATCCCCAGATTCCTCTATCCTCGTTGCAAGGACTTTATTCGTGAATCCATCTGCTACATCTGATGACAAAGTAAATGCATCTTATGTCCTTGCCAGATCATTTATGCATAAAGGAGAACTGGACAGCGTTATGCACTACTATCAAATCGTTGCCAATAGCACTGACATGGAACCAGGAATTGAAGCCAGATACATGATCGCAGAAATATTGTTTCGTAAAGGAGAACTGGAAAAGGCTTATGATAAGGCATTTGAACTAATTAACCACGTTCCAGCCAGTGACTACTGGATTGCTAAGTCATTTATCCTGCTGGGTAGAATTTTTGCGGAACAAGGTAATATCCCTCAAGCAAAGGCAACATTGCAAAGCATTATTGATAATTACCCTGGTGAGGACCTCAAGCAGGAAGCACGCAAGTATCTGGAACAAATTGAACAACAGGAACAACAAAACATTGAACAGGAAACTGAAATCCCTATTGATGAAGACTAAGAAAGGTGATATTTTAACTCTACTGTTTCTTGTGTGTTGGTTTGGCTTGTCTTCCCATGCACAACAGAGGGACACTGTGCCCCAAGTAGAAGTTGACATAGTAAAGGAATATAAGCCGTGGGTTGCAGAATCCAAACGCCTCTCTTTTAAGCCCAAATTGTCACCTATAAAGCCCCCGCCAGTTCAACCGCAGTATAGACAGGCTCAACATGACCTGAAAATTGATTTTAGACCAGACACTCTGCCCCCATTACGAGCGCCCAGAGATAAATTACCCAAACCTAAGAAGATTTATGCACGGGCAGGATTTGGTAATCTATCTTCCTATGAAGTTCTTGCAGGGATAGCGACTCAGACAAAAGGAGATGAATATTGGTTTGTGGAAGCAGGACTGTCATCAGTCACTGGCAAAGATTATCCATTACAAAAGAACACGTCGTTTAATATTTCAGGGGGACACTTTTTCCAGAATCTGTTTGCCTCAGCAGACCTCTGGACTCGCTCTAATTATTCCTTAAAGTATGTGCCTTATTCTTATGACACTGCTTTTATTAAAGCCCTTGGAGACACAATAGCATCTTCTGATTTCGTTAAGCGACCGTTGATCCATATGTGGGATGCGACGGCAAGGGCTTCTATACCCCTTTCATGGACAACTCTACAGGTTCCTGCCAGAATAAGTCTGTTTGCTTCTCAAAAGGCAGAGTTTAGGATTCAGATGGGTGCTCGTGGTATCAGGCACATCAATAAAGGACACTACTTTGGACTTGGAACATATGTTGACTTCCTCGTTGGAATACCCCGTGATAAACGTATTTTCTGGCAAATAAATCCATATTATGAATTTCGTGGTAGGAAAGGAATCATTCTTCATGTGGGCATTAAGCCAGTGGTTGGTGATACGGTATATCTAATCCCTGACATTTTCAGTGAGCAAATCCTTATTAATGATAGGCTATCTTATTATGCTTATTTTGGTGGCGCTGTGGAACCCAACGCTCTGGAAGACCTTTTCCTTGAAAACCCCTATCTGGATATCAATATGCCTCTGAAACCAACAGATTATATTACAAGCATCGCTTCATTGCGCTTTTTCCCATTGGATGCTCTCAAATTAGAAGGAACCTTTACGTTCAGACGATACAGAAACTTTAGAACGTGGCACTGGACATACGTTGATGGGCAATTAAGACAGAAAATTTTATATGACACTAAATCAGATGTGCTCACATTTTCTATTAAAGCAACTTATCAATGGACTTCATACAACTATTTTGAAATCAAGGGACAATATTTTGATTATCGCATGAGCGACACGCTTCCCTTTTCTCACCCCAGATGGACTGTCTCTTTCCTTGCATCCACAGAGCCCATCCCCCAATGGCTAACAGTTTCGGCAGAATTGAAAGCACTGGGACAAAAATACCTTGGTTATGACCCCTCTGGGAAACTGATCATTGACCCCCTCGCCTTCGCTTCCTTGCTAAAAGCAGATATTAAAATGTTTGAAAATGGTGGACTTTATATCAAACTGGAAAACTTTATCTCTGGCAAATATTACACATGGTATCCGTTCAGGGCATTTGGAACACGTATAATTGCTGGACTTACCCTATCTTTCTGATATGAAAGTTGTATTTACTGCATTGGAATTTTTGCTCAAGCAGGGAAAAACGGTATCCATAAAGGGATTGGGTTCTTTTCATCCAGTTAAACAAGGACCCAGAATATTCGTAAAGTTTGAGTATGACCCCAACGTTGAAACATCCCCTGAATTAATAAAGATTATTGCAAAAGGTGGAATAGGTGTCCAGACTGCTCAAAATATCATTGAAAAGGAAATACAAGAAATCATTAAGACACTTGAGAATCAATCCGTTGACGTTGGAACGTTAGGCACATTGATTAAAAAAGGCAATGTAATTGAGTTTAACCAAGTGACGCCACTCATTACTATTGAACATTCTTTCCTTCCCCATGCTAAGGAATTGCCCGTTATTGAGAGACCCCGTCGTTCTGGCTTTTCGTGGTTTAAATTATTTCTCGTTATGATGTTTTTGGGTCTTGCAGGACTTCTTGTGTGGCAACTTTATAAATATAATGTCTCGTGGAAAGTATTGCTGGGACTGGAAAAGCCTACTGTTGACACGCCATCATTAGACCCACACTTTGTGGATTCCATGATAAATGTTATGCTTCAACAAATGGAAGACTCTCTCATGGCAACCTTGGATTCTCTTGAGGCAGATATGATTTCTGATTCACTTCTGTCTCAAGCAGATTCTCTATCTACAGATTCTATCGGAATAACTGATACAACTCGTGTAAGTGAGACAGACACATTG
>WFXT01000018.1 GCA_015490475.1 Bacteroidota bacterium | reverse complement strand
GTATTGGATGATGTTATCAATGAAATTGTTCAAATTGACGAAAAGAGAGCTCGTGATGTCGTTTCTTTTTTTCGTGATTATAGGCAATCTATTATGAATATTTCTCGTGTTGCCAAGAAAGGAGGCATCGTCGCTTATGTTGTGGGCAACCGAAGGGTTAAAGGGATTGAAATTCCAACAGATGAAATAACCAAGGAAATGTTTAAACAAAATGGTTTTGAACACTTAGAAACAATAATTAGAAGAATTCCTAACAAAAGAATGCCAAGGAAGAATAGTCCTTCTAATGTTTCTGGAAAGACGGACACGACAATGAACTATGAATATATTGTGGTTTTGAGAAAGAGTAAAGCATAGTGTAAGTTTGCTACCTTGTTAATGTTAACACCAATTAAAACATCCCTTGACTTATCTTTGTGTAAAATAGATTGTTATTATGGCAGTGAAGGATTTGTTTGAGCGGTTGAAAGAAAGGCCTGGACCGCTGGGTCGTTTTGCAAGGCAGTTGCACGGCTATTATGCCTTTCCACAATTGGAAGGACCCATTGGCAACAGGATGTATTTCAGAGGCAAAGAAGTAATTGTCTGGAGCATTAATAACTATCTTGGGCTTGCCAATCATCCTGAAGTTCGTGAGACGGATGCCAAAGCCGCCGCTGAATGGGGACTGGCTTATCCCATGGGAGCAAGAATGATGACTGGCGAAACTAAATATCACATTCAACTTGAAAATGAACTGGCAGAATTTGTTAAAAGGCCTGCGGGACTTCTATTAAATTATGGCTATCAAGGGATAATGTCTATAATTCCTGCGTTGCTTGACCGTCGCGATGTCGTTATTTATGATGCAGAAAGCCATGCTTCCATAGTGGATGGTGTGCATTTACATAAAGGGAAGAGAATGGCATATCCCCATAATGATATTGAAGCCCTTGAGAAGCAATTAAAACGAGCTGTTGAACATGTTAAAAGGACGGGAGGTGCCATCCTTGTAGTTACGGAAGGAGTATTCGGAATGAGTGGTAATCAGGGTCGTCTGAAAGAAATCGTAGCATTGAAAGAAAAGTATCCTTTCAGGTTGCTAATAGATGATGCTCACGGCTTCGGAACTATGGGTCCTACAGGCGCTGGAACAGATGAGGAGCAAGGTGTTCAAGAGGGTGTTGACCTTTATTTTGCTACTTTCGCTAAGGCAATGGCAAGTATCGGTGCCTTCATAGCAGGACCACCAGAGGTGATTAATTACCTTAGATATAACATCAGGTCTCAGATTTTTGCCAAATCGTTACCACTGCCTATAGTTATTGGCAATCTAAAAAGACTGGAATTGCTAAGAAGCAAACCGGAATTGAGAGAGAAACTGTGGCAAGTGGTTAGAAGCCTGCAAAGTGGCTTGAAAGAATTTGGGTTTAACATTGGTACCACTTCGTCGCCTGTAACTCCGGTTTACCTTAGCGGTAGCATGGAAGAGGCAGCAGGGCTGGTTGCTGACCTGCGTGAGAACTACGGCATTTTTGTATCAGGTGTCATGTACCCTGTTATTCCTAAGGGACAAATAATTTTGAGGTTAATACCAACTGCTGTGCACACTCAGGAAGACATAGACGAAACTTTGAAGGCGTTTTCTGAGGTTAGGGAGAAGCTGGCTACCAAGTACTATGTGAAAGAGCCTGTTGTTACGTTTAATGTATAAAAAGCAATGGGATTCAACGTTCCAGGAAAACCTGTTCTATTAGTTATACTGGATGGGTGGGCATTTGGTCCTTTTCCGGAAGTCAGTGCTATAGCCAAAGCACATACGCCCTTCTTTGATTCCCTGTTGCGGAAATATCCATGGTCAACCCTTATGACACATGGCACTGCTGTTGGGCTGCCACCACGCCAAATGGGCAATTCAGAAGTAGGACACATGAACATTGGAGCAGGCAGGGTTGTGTGGCAAGATATAATGCGAATATTTAATGCCATAAAAGATGGAAGTCTTGAAAAAAATCCAGTTATTAAGGATGCTGCAAAGTATGCCATAGAAAATAATGTGCCAATACACCTAATGGGATTGGTATCAGATGGAGGGGTTCATTCACATATTGACCATCTCAAAGCACTTATTGATATATTCTATCGGTATGGTGTTCCTAAAATATACGTACATGCTTTTACTGATGGCAGGGACACTGATATTCATCTTGGTGCTTCATTTGTAGAGGATATTATAACATTTGGTAGGGAACGTAATGCCACGGTGGTTTCTGTAATTGGCAGATATTATGCCATGGATAGGGACAAACGATGGGAAAGGATTAAAAAGGCTTATGACCTGCTTGTACATGGGATCGGAACTAAAACTCAGGATATTGTAGCAGAGATAAAGATGCAATATCAGGAGGGAAACAGTGATGAGTTTCTGGAACCAATAGTGTTGGTGGACAATGATGAAAGACCCATTGGCAGGCTTCAAGACAGACATGTCGCTTTTTGTTTCAATTTCCGAACTGACAGGTGCAGACAACTGGTTACCGTATTGACACAGAAGGAAATGCCCGAGTTTGAAATGAAACCACTTGACTTATATTGCATCACTATGACAGAATATGACAAAACTTTCAAAAATATAAAAGTAGTTTTCAAAAATGAGCCAATAAAGAATACGCTTGGTGAAGTGGTTTCAAACTATGGGTTTCAATTGAGAATTGCTGAAACAGAAAAATATCCACACGTTACCTATTTCTTCTCTGGAGGTAGGGAGGTTCCTTTTGCGGGGGAAGATAGGATTCTCATATCATCGCCTAAGGTACCTACTTACGACCTGAAACCAGAAATGAGTGCCTATGAAGTTACTGAAGCACTGATTTCCAAAATAGAGGAACGCAAATATGACCTTATTGTCCTTAATTTTGCTAATCCAGATATGGTGGGACACACTGGTGTTTTTGAGGCTGCTGTTAAAGCGGTGGAGGCAGTGGACAGATGCAACGAGCGTGTTGTTAGCACGGCACTCAAAAATGGTTATTCTGTGATAGTTACTGCTGACCACGGCAATGCCGATGTCATGGTCAATCCAGATGGTACGCCACATACTGCACATACTAAAAATCCTGTGCCCTTTATAGTTATTGATGATAGAGTTATGGATGTTTACTATGGCAAATTGGGTGATATAGCGCCAACTATATTGAACCTGATGAATTTGTCTGTTCCGGAAGAAATGACAGGAAAATCACTTGTGTTACTGAAATGATTGGTTTGACTGCACGACAATGGGAATATTATCGGGACCTAATTTTTGAACTCACTAATAAAGAATTGAAACTGAAGTATAAAAGCAGTATGTTAGGTTTTGTCTGGTCCCTGCTATTGCCATTCACTCACGCCCTTGTATATTTCGTCGCTTTTAAGTATATCCTGCGTATTAAGGTGGAAAATTATGCACTCTTTTTGATTGTAGGCTTATTTGTTTGGCAGTGGTTCGCTAATTCAATTCTTGCTGGAACAGGGGCTGTCCTGTCAAATGGTAACTTGATCAAGAAAACAAAGTTTCCCTATGAGTTTCTTGTTGTAGCAGTAATAATTAGTGAATGGCTTCATTTCATCCTTGCTTTTGTCACAATATTTATCTTTCTTGGTATTTATGGAATTCCGCCCAATGTGTATTGGATGTTTATTCCATTGCTGATGGTTATGCAGTCTATTCTGAATCTGGGTTTCGCTTTCTTTGTGGCTTCAATAACTGTGTTTTTTAGAGATATGGTGTGGTTTATAAATATTTTCCTGAACATGTTTTTTTATCTTACGCCAATAATTTATCCCATTGATATGATTCCTGATCGGTTGCGTATTTTCATTGTGGATGGCAATCCAATGGCTTTGTTTGTGGCATTATATCGCCAGATTATCATTTATGGAACTTTTGACTATCTCTATTTAGCTCTTGCTATTCTATATAGCGTCGTTATTTTCTTGTTTGGCTGGTGGGTGTTTTCAAAACTAAAATGGAAATTTGCAGAAGTGCTATGACAGGTGAACAACAAGAGGTGGTTATAGAGGTTAAAAATCTTTGGAAGACTTACGTTCTCTATCATCACATTGTTACTTCCTTTAAAGAAGTGGTGTTGCATTTTCCAAGACTTTTTAGAAAATTAAGACAATCCCGATTTGAAGTGCTTAAAGATGTCTCTTTTGAAGTAAAAAAAGGTGAGGTTTTTGGTATAATGGGTCACAATGGAGCGGGCAAGTCCACATTGCTGGCTCTCATAGCAGGAGTAATAAAACCAGACAAAGGAACGATAAAAGTTAGAGGCAGAATTTCACCACTTCTGGAATTAGGTGCCGGATTCCATCCGGAGCTAACAGGCAGAGAAAACATAATATTGAACGGGCTTTTACTGGGCATGACCAAGAAAGAGATAATGGAACGCTTTGAGGAAATAGTAGAATTTTCCGAGTTAGGGCATTTTATTGAAGAACCCATACGTATTTATTCTTCCGGAATGGTTGCCAGACTTGGCTTTTCTGTTGCTGTACATACTAATCCGGATATTTTGCTTGTTGATGAAGTGCTTGCTGTTGGCGATGCCCATTTCCAACAAAAGTGCTTACGAAAAATGCAAGAGTTGCGAGACAGTGGTGTAACAATGGTTTTTGTGTCTCATAGCAGGGCTCAGATGGAGTCAATATGCGATAGGATAATGACTATTGACCACGGAAGAGTGGTGTCTATTGAACAAATAAGAAAAAATGCTAAAAAAGCAACTGCTTAAAGTTAGAGATAAATTGAAATTTCCCAATCCTTATGCCAATTTGAAATATATAAACCCTGACGTTGAAATTTATTTCTATGAACTATTACATGACGAAGAAAAGGAGAAGCTGGAAGGTAGCCCGAAATATTCAATTATCTGGAGAGGAACGAAAGATATATCATCCATTATTCGCAATCTTGAAAACCAACCTGAAACAATCTACTATGCAGGAGATAAACCCCAGGCATTGATTGATTATATCAAAAAAGCGAAAACAGAATATGTGATAATCGCTGATGACAGACTTTCGGTTGACGAACTTAAAAAGATGTCTTTCATAGAAGGTTTTGACCTTGTAGCTTCCCGTAAATTACCAATTAATGAAGAAATTATTCCATCGCTGGCTGGAGTGCTAATCAAAACGGAGTATTTGCAACAGGTTGAGCCTAAGAGCTGGTACATAATGGATGAGGCGCCTCTTTTGTTTGCTTTAATCTCCCACTATGGTGGCAAATGGCTGTTCCTTTCTAACAAAGAATCAAAAGTTGACAGAAAGCAATTGGCTCATTTGGTAGGCTTGTCAAATTTACTTGCTCTTGATGACTACTATTATCATTTGTATGGCTGGGGCAGATGGCAGGATATGTTACGTGTTGCCAAACGATATTATAGGAATCCCAGAAAACTGTTTTATTCTATAGCCGTTAGTGGTCCGTTGCAAAGAGCCTATGAATCAAGAATTAGTATAGTAAGGGATAATGAATCGCCGAAAGGAGTGGTTCTTTTGCTTAGTGGAGTTCCCGCTACTGATAGTGGTGGGGGACAGAGGCCTGCCCAACTGGCTATTGCCTTCGCCAAACGTGGTTATCTCGTTCATTTTGTGAACCGCTTTGATTCTGCCGAAGATAACCGAAAAATATTTCTGGAACATAATCCTGCCTACATTGAACATCAATACTTGTTTCGCTTTTCCGGTGCTGAATTTGTTAACAGATATGGAGTGTATGGTGATAAAATAATTGCCATTTCTGAGTTTCCAATGCCAGAATACCGTGACGTGTTTGTTGAATTGAAGCAAAAGCTACCACAAATTAAATTGGTTTATGACTGCATAGATAATTGGGACAGTGACCTTGGATGGTTTGGTTATACGCCAACTCTTGAAAAAGAACTTGCTTTGATGTCAGACTTGGTTATTGCATCGGCTAAAGTTCTGGTGGAGAAAATGAGAGAATTGTCCGATGGCAAAGAAGTTCTCTATGTTCCACAGGGAGTTCCCTCGCACTTACTCAAGTATTACAATCACGATAAGGGAAGACCTCATGATTTACCTAAAAATGACAAAATTGTTTTATATTTTGGTGCATTATGGGGCTCATGGCTATATTGGGACTTGATAAAAGAAAGTGCTAAGCAAATGCCTGATGTTGATTTTGTATTTATAGGACAACGGGTTCCTCAGGTGGAACAAGAGTTTAAAACATTTGATAATGTGCATTTTCTGGGGCTTAAACCACAAAGTGACTTACCCGCATATCTTAAATATGCTTCTGTTACCATTATACCCTTTTATGTAAATGAAATCACTATTGCTACTAATCCATTAAAGGTGTATGAATACCTTGCTGCAGGAAAACCGGTAGTAGCAACGCCAATGCCTGAATTGAAAGGATTACCGTACGTTCTGTTTGCTGAAACGCCTACAGAGTTTGCTTCTCAAGTACGTAAAGCATTTGACATTAAACCAGATATTGAAAAAATTAAGAATTTCATCTCTGAAAACACATGGGATAAACGTGTGGAAAAAATACTTAATGCACTAAATATGCCGGCATGACAAGGAAAGTAATGTTAATTTTTGGTACTCGACCTGAAGCAATTAAAATGGCACCAATAGTAATTCAGTTGCAAAAGGAAAAGAACTTTGAACCTATTGTATGTTTAACTGCTCAGCACAGGCAAATGCTTGATCAAGTAATCAATTTTTTTAATCTGCCTGTTCACTATGATTTGAACATAATGAAACCTAATCAGAGCCTATATCATGTTACTGCCCGTGTACTTGAGGGCTTGGAAGATGTCCTTTTCAAGGAAAAGCCAGATGTAGTTTTGGTACAAGGTGATACGACCTCTACATTTGCTGGTGCCCTCGCCGCATTTTATCAAAAAATTCCAGTGGGGCACGTGGAAGCAGGACTCAGAAGCCATAATAAATTTTCGCCATATCCAGAGGAAATGAATAGGAGATTGACTGGGCATATTGCAGATTTTCATTTTGCACCAACAAGAAAGGCTGCACAAAATCTGTTTAATGAAGGCATTAAGGAACATGTTTACATTACAGGGAACACGGTAATTGATGCTTTGCTGTTCACAGTTAATAAAGTCCAAAATAACAATGAATATTACCGACGTCAGTTTTACTTTTTGCCAAAAGAGAATCCTGTTATATTGGTTACGGGGCATCGCCGGGAAAGTTTTGGTGAGCCTTTCCGACAATTTTGCCTTGCTCTAAAGGACCTTGCAACTAAATATCCTGAATTTCATATTGTTTATCCTGTCCATTTGAATCCCAATGTGCAGAAGCCTGTGAAGGAAATCCTTTCTGGCTTACCTAATGTTCATTTGATAGAGCCAGTAGATTATCCATCCCTTGTATGGTTGCTAAATAGGAGTTATATGGTTATTACCGACTCAGGGGGCATACAAGAGGAAGCACCATCTCTTGGGAAGCCAGTGCTTGTTACTCGGGAAGTTACAGAACGAATGGAGGGAATAGAAGCAGAAACCGCTAAACTTGTCGGGACGAATAGGGAAAGGATAGTCTCAGAAGCATCCCGCTTGATTGAAGACAAAGAAGAATATCAACGGATGGCGAGAGCTGTTAATCCATACGGCGACGGAACGGCATCTCTCAGGATAATAGAGATTCTCAAAAAAGTTTTGTGAAATATATTTATGAGGGTTTTATTCATAAGAACTGTTCCGCCAGATAAGGAGCCACGCCTAATTGCCATTATGAACTTTGTCAAAAAATTAGG
>WFXT01000017.1 GCA_015490475.1 Bacteroidota bacterium | reverse complement strand
GTGATGGCAGGTTTTCCTTCTGTTTTATCAATCTTATACACATTTCTTTTTCTCTTGCTCAAGGGAGCCAGAGGCAAAACAATTCGGTCTGATTCCTTTTCTGGAACTCCTTCAACAATAGCATGATATTCCTTTATTACTTTTCGTCTTTCAAAGGCTATGTTTAAAAACCTATGTGTTTCAGCATCTTTGGCAAAAACGTTGACACCACTGGTTTGCCAATCAAGTCTATGAACAATGTAAATCTTTCCATACTTCCTAAGGAGAAAGTGATATAAGTTTGGATGGGCAGGGTCCCAACGGTCAGGGATAGAAAGCCACCCGGGAGGTTTGTTAATTGCAACTATTCTATCGTCTTCGTAGATAATAGCAGGAAGCTTACGAGCCCATGGATGCCTTGAAAGGAATTCTCTTTTGTCTAATGGGTCTTGAGTAGAGCTCAATTATGCAGATTGTTCTTTTGCAGCCATTTCATTAACCAGCTTAGCCAGTTTGCTTTTGAGTCGTGCTGCCTTGTTCTTGTGAATTATATTTCTAATTGCCATTTTGTCAAGAGCCTTGTATGCTATCGGGAGAAGTCGCTGTGCTTCTTCCACGCTTTCTGCCTTCTTGATTCTTTTGATTACCTTCTTTGCCCAGTTTTTAAACATAAGGTTACGCTGCCTCCTCCTCAAACTCTTTCTTAATGCCTTCTTTGCGCTTTTTGTGTTTGGCATATCTCTCTTCTATGTTTTGTCCTACAAAATTAAGTAAGGTTAACTAACTGATTAAAGTTCCGATTGACTTTATTTTCCAATGCAAAAGTTAGCAAAAATATTACTCAAAATGTCTTCTGTTGTTATTTCACCTGTCAATTCACCGAGATAGTCAATCACTGCTCGCAGAGATGATGCAATCAGGTCTTGGGGGAGGTTATTTGAAATGCCTTCTTCTGCTTCCTCAATTGCTTGATATGCCTGTTGCAGATAATTATATTGTCTTTCACTTGTGAGTATTACTCCTTCGCTGGAGTAGTTCGCCTTTGCCCAGTTAATGAGTTGTTGTTTCAATTTTTCAATGTCTTCAGGTTCACGAGCAGATATAAGGATAGCAGGGTAGCACGTAGGTAAAGAGATATTTCTGCTTTTAAGAAGGTCTTTTTTGTTTGCAACAATTATAACGTCACCTGCTAAAGGCAATGATTTGATGTGTTTGCAGACTTCTTCTGGAGTCATTTGTGTTACGTCATAAACATATAGAGTCAAATGAGCCTTTTTGAGTTGTTCAAGAGCCCTTTCCACGCCTATTTTTTCAATAGGGTCTGTTGTTTCTCTAATGCCAGCAGTGTCAATAACTCTGAAGAGGTATCCTTCAAGGAAGAAGGTTTCTTCTATATAGTCCCGTGTTGTACCGGGAATTTCTGATACAATGGCTCGTTCTTCTTTGACCAAGGCGTTAAGAATAGTGCTCTTGCCTGCATTTGGATTGCCTACAATGGCTATTCTTATTCCTTCTTTTAACGCCATTCCTGTTTCATAAGTGTCTAGCAAGTTTTTAATCATGTTCTTTATCTCTCTTGTTAGACTAAGTAGTTCATGTCTGGAAGCGAATTCTACATCTTCCTCTGAAAAATCTAATTCTAATTCAATTAATGAAGTAAGATTTATAAGTTTTTCCCTTAATTGACGTATTGTTTTAGATACATCTCCTCGTAAGTGCTTAAGGGCTATTTTATAGCCTTCTTCACTTGTAGCATTAATTAGGTCGTTTATTGCTTCTGCCTGCAATAGGTCTATTTTCCTATTCATGAAAGCTCTGAAAGTAAATTCCCCGGGCATTGCTGGTCGGGCACCATATTTTTGTAAGGTTCTGATAATTTTCCTTATAATTAAAGGAGAACCATGGCACGTGATTTCAGCCATATCTTCACCGGTATATGTTTTGGGAGCTTGCATAACAAACACTAATACTTCGTCCACAGGGTCGTTTTCATCATATAACCAGCCATAATGAATTGTGTGTGTATCAACTTTTGTTAAATCTTTGGATCTAAAGACTTTGTTCACAATATCAATAGCCTTAGGACCACTAACTCTAATCAATGCAAGAGCAGAACGTCCTTCTGGAGTAGCCAATGCTACTATCGTATCTTCCATATCTATCTAATCACAACATAAATTGTTCACAAAGGTTCCTTGATAGTATATTGTTGCTTAAAAGAATAAATTTTAAAATTGAAGTCGTGCGAATGCCAATCCCAGCGAGTATAGAGGTCCTCTATTACGCCATATGCCAAGAAAATCATAAGTAGCAATACCTATTTGCCAGTTGGCGCGAGGACCCAATCCAAAGCGAAGAGCAATGGGCACACGGAAAGGATACCTGCCACCAATGCCAAATCCCGTTTCCACTGTAACCAGATTGATAGGCTGGAATATAACGCCTGCTCTAAACTCAGGAGAAAAGCCTACTACTTTACGTACAGGAATGGACAAGAATCCACTTACAGAGAGCATTTTTATAATCTGATATGTAGCACCAATTTGAAATGTAATGGGTAGCTTTTGCACAAGGGTTGTAAACTTGTAGACATCACTCCATCCGCCTCCTATGTTACCCGTTGAACCTGGACCCTGATAGTTGATTAAGGTATCAATTAAAGCATCTTTTAGTTTAATTACATGTTGCTTCCAGTTTATCTTGCCCATCAAGTTAAGAATAGAAAATGCAACCATCAGGTTTTGCTTGTATCTAATAACACCGCCAATGTCAAAGCTAACGCCAGTTCCGAGGGGTTGAAGTTGTATGAAACTCTTTTTGTTTGCCGTGTCCACAGCAAGAGTAAAGGAGTCTGTTAGGAAAGCAGTTGCCCCATGAGCGATAATGCCATCCGATAAGGCATATGCTTCGCCATAAGAATAACCCATTATGTAGTTAACTCCCAGACCAGCCCATGCATCTAATTCCTTGCTTTGATACACTTGATATGACCCACCAACACTGAACTTTCTGGTTTGAGATAGATATAATCTTGTGTCTTCCATCGCTTCACTAAATGTTATGGGATTGGTTGTCCATGCTATTGTGTCTCCTTGTGGTGTTACGTAGAATGTGTCAAAATATTCAAAGTTAACTCCCAGAAAAGCAAGGTATGTTACAAAGGAATCCATGTAAAGATAAAATGAAAACTCATCTCTCACTGAAGCGCCGATGCCCCATTTGCTTCTTTTGTCTCTGAAAGAGATACCAAGCCAGGTAAAGCGCCAGTCTAATGATATGGCAGTGCGTGAAAACTGCTTTGCAAATTCGCGCTTCTCTTGTAAAGTCATCTTAAAATTTTGATTCTGCAGTCTGTTAAATACGATGTCATTAAAATCTCTTTTGTTTAAAGCTTGAACGTAACCAGCAAACGCAAACTCGCCTATGCCTAAGCTGAAACGAGCAGATTTTTCAATGGTTTCGGTTCCCGACCCTGCCCATCGGGACGCTGGTCCTGCAAATTCTTTCCCCGGCAGAGGAAGGGCAAGCAGTGCAGGGTTAATTCCCACTGCAGAAAATCCGTATGCATTAGTCACCGGATTTGTTAAGCCAACAAGAGGCAATGTATGTAGTCCAGTTTGGGCATTAATAGACAGAGAAATAACCAGCCCTGCGGTCGCAAAAATTAACTTTCTAACTCGCATTTTTCCAGATTTATGTTTTCCAGTTGAGCTATTTGCTGAGCGTGATTTTTGGTGTCAACCTTCTTGATTATGTGTTTAATTTTGAAATTTTCATCGATTATAAATGTAGTTCTGTTAATCCCATGGTATGTTTTTCCAAACCGTTTTTTCTCGCCCCACACACCATATTTCTGAACCACTTCTTTTTCAGTGTCTGCAATTAGTGTAAATGGCAGGTTGTATTTGCTTCTGAATTTTTGATGTGATTCTACAGAATCAGTACTCACGCCCACTATTTCGTATCCTAACTTCTTGAAGCAATCATAATAATTAGCTAAGCTAATTGCTTCATTAGTACAACCGGGTGTGTCGTCCTTAGGATAGAAATAAAGGATAATCTTTTTGCCTTTAAGCGACGACAATTTAAAGGGATTGCCATTATGGTCCAGGACTTCAAAGTCCAGAGCTTCATCGCCCACTTGCAAACTCATAATTCTGCTTTTGTTTATTTGCAAACTTAAATGAAAATGCCTTTACACACAAAATGGAATGCTAGGATAGACGGTTCAGAATCAAAAGTTGTGTAATGCATAGAGCAGAACAGCTTAAGGCTTATTCAAAGAATCTAAATAGAGCACATCACTTTTTGAAGGG
>WFXT01000016.1 GCA_015490475.1 Bacteroidota bacterium | reverse complement strand
TGCCAACTCCTGCTGGTTGACCATTCAGGTCGTAAATCTCCACTCGCTCCTCGGTCAACCATTTGATGGCAAGGAAAACAATTAAAAAGAAGATGATGGTGATTATTAAGCCCCATAGGGCTCCTACCATCCCCTTAGGAACTGCTGGAACATTCGCTGGCGTATTCATACAATCACTGATTTGATTGCTAAGTTACAAAATTTAAACGAACCAAAAATAAAAATTTTTAAATATTTTTGCAGACAATTAACTTTCTTGAAACTTTTTTACTATTTTGAATGTAAGTTTAAGAAAAAGCTATGAATGGACTACTTGCCTTGTTGACTATATTGGCATGGTATCATAACAAACGCCCCTCAGAAGCAAAGGCAATATTTAAGGATATTGTGAACTTGATAGAAGCCCTGGACAGATTCAATAAGTTCATGGAACATGCAATGAGCAATATGGAATTGTCTGATAAGGAAGTGGAGATGCTATATTTCACTTTGTTCAAAAATGAATATGAGAGCGAATTAATTTCTGCAATAAATGAATTTATGCGGGCGGGCCGTGAATTAGACTTGTTTACCGCCGGGGAGAGAGAAAAAATTGAAAGGATTCTAAATGACCTTATTAACAATCTGGCTATGATTTCTATACTTTATGAGAAAAAGTCAAACAAAGAATCTGACTTTACCAGTAACAAAGAGCTATGGAGCGAATAGTAATTGAAAAACTCATATATTCTTCAAACGTTACGAAGTATCTCAAAAAATTAAAGGAAAGAGACAGAAACACCTACGAAAGAATTGTTCAGTGGCTGTCTTATATCATTTTGAAACCACTTACCAATGCAGAACTTCACAAAAAGTTTGATATAAAGCAAGTCGGAAAGGAAAGATACTACATAGCAAACTATGCAAATCATCGTATAATCGTATCTTTTGATTTCAAACAAAAAATTCTCTATGTTGTCAAAATAATCAAACTCTAAATCTTGGGTCTCCTAGGGTATCAATGATTCGTTTAACCTCTGCCGGCGTCAAAGTCTTTACACCCTTTTTTCTTTTCTGCTCAATAATATCCCAGAGGTCATAGGCTCTTAGCATCTTATAAAAAGTAGGAATGGAGACCCGATATAGGTGAGCGAGCGCTGAAATGGTATTGTAGGCATAATATGGCTTCCTATCCTCAGTAGACCTGGACTGTTCCATGCTCATATGGATTGGGTGATTTGGTTACTGCTTCCCAAACCCTTTGAACCTCTTCAAAATTGACAATGTAGTTCTTTCTTATCTCGGGTGAGTCGGCAGTCTTGAAAATCTCTATGTAATCCACAAGACGCCACAGGTCAAGCGGGGCATGCCCAAAGCTGTGAAAAACAAAAATTATATCAAGATTCTTTTGTTTGGAATCAATCACGAGTCTCTTTAATGGCGGTGGAAGCCTATGTCCTATGTACTTGACGGCATCCTCAAACACCACCAGTGCATTCCTCAGGTGTTTTTCAAGGATTTCAAACAATTCTTCGGGCTCAGAGGAATATGTCAATGCCATGCCACGACGCCACCGTTTTATGTCTTCTGGATGTATGGTTTTCAATTCCCACACTGGATTGTCAAACGTGTCAACGACTAAAATCTTTTGATGGGGATGTAATTTGTGATATTGTGCTATCAAGTTTTTGACAAAGGTCGTTTTGCCAGAGCCACGACGACCAAGAACCATTACCACCTTGTTGGTCCTCATTTCTTGCTTATGTTTCGCTCAACCATCTTTATTATCTCTTCAACTGATTTCAAACCAGCTTGAATAACATTTTTATCATTAATGCCGTCATAGTATCCATCAAGGTGAAGAATCTGATAAGCATTGAGATATTTGCTCATGAGCTTTTGATTTAACTTTCTGAGTTCCTCTATATATCTTTCATAACTGGCTCTTTTTTTCTTTTTAAGATATTTTATTGAAGATTTAACAGGGCGTCCCCTATGCATAAGATATGCTTCCAATGCCATCTCCACTGCCAAATATGCTATTCCACATGCTTCGCGAACATACTTAACATCTTTGTAAATGTTATACTTATAGTCCAATTTCGCTTTAGTGCGTAGTATTTCACGAGCATTCTCCAAATACCGTTTTGCTTCATTGAGCCAGCCCTGGGGCGTCTTTAAATCAGTGAGCCTCGTCATGGCATTAATATTTAGCAAATAACGGTATAAATCGTGTTCCCATTACTGTCCCAAGGGCTATCAACAAGCGAATCTCTGGTGCCATCTTGATGCCATACTTCAAATATATCTCCGTCAACGGTTCTGTTAATAACTTCTTTTCATCTTTAGTAAACGGCAATGTCTTGACATATTCCTCATATAAGATAATTCTTTCCCACAACCTTTTTTCTTCTTCGGGTAGCCCTTCTACGTCAGCAAGATTTTGAACCCTCTCTTTGACTCTATCTATCACCTGTTGGGGCAAAGACCCCAGAATCTTTTTGCGTGCCAGAATAGGCAGAGCAAACCGCTGGGCTGTATCAAGAAATGCAACTGTAAACTCAGCCTGAGCCTTAGCCTGTTGTTTTGATACATCCGCCTCAGTCTCCGTTTCAGACTCTTTTTGCTTTTCCTCTTTATGCTCCTCCCTATGCTGAGTTTCCTCAGAAAGAAACTCCATAAGAGAAGAAATGGGCTTGTTTACAGCCTCCTTATTTTTGTCTACATCCTGTAAACCAGACTGTTCTGTGCCTTTTTCTTGTGGAATGGCATCATTACTGTTTACAGGGGTGTTTACAGCTTCCTTATCGCTGTATACACTTGTATACTCGCCACTTTCAGAAGATTTTTCCTCCTCTGGAAGATTTTCACTGTTTACAGAAGTGTTTACACTCTCCTTTTGGCTGTCTACACTTGTATACTCGGACGTTTCAGGACTTTGAACCGCCTTTTTCTTTTTTCTTCCCCTTCCCTTTTTGTCTACACTTGTAGACTCAATGGTTTTCATGGCCCCTGATTTTCATATTTACTCAAAATGTGAAGCAACTCACGAACACCTTCTTTTTTCAAGTGTGAACTAAGCTTTTTTATGATTATCGGCAATTTAACCATCAAATTTGCTTCACTTATATTGCCCTGTATCATAGGCAATATTGGTGAAATGAACTCTCCAAAGAGTTGTGCAACTCTTTTGATGTCTTCACAACACTCACAGGTGTGAACCTCCTTGTTTACAGACCCTTGCATGGCAAATTATTTTCCAGTTTATCACGAATTTCTTCCCACAATTTTTCATCTGGAATGTAAAAACCCTGTGTATTCAAGGCGTATACAACTTCACAAAACAATTCCTTGAACGACACTTTGCAACCTCTTGATTTTTCAAGGGCTTCACGCATGGCGTCAAAATACCTGTATACATCGGTGTCTACACGAAATGAAATCACTTTAGTTGGCATGGCGTAAACGTATACAACTTTTTTTCTACAAAGGCAAGGTGTAAACATCCTGTAAACAAAGGGAATTTTAGCATAACTTCGTAGAAAATATAGAAAGTGGGCACCAATATGGCACCAAAGGGCAATATCAAAATTACAACAACCTGTAAACCAGATAATTATAAGCAAAGAAAACCGACCCTGGCGGGGGCACTATTCCCTAATATCTAGTAGAGCAGTTTGGTATAAGTTTGTATAAAAAAAGTGCGAAAATCTTGTTATATAACAATAGCATTGTTCTTCTTTTGGGGTAACCTATCTCTGGGTCAAGAGAGAGTACCGAAGGAAATGCAGTTTTCTGCTGGAGGGATTTATATTCTTAGTCATAAGAATGAGCGATTTTCAGGTTTATATCCCATCGGAGGGCGTTTGATTTTTAACTATGGCTGGCAACTTACTTATCTAAGTAGGTCATATGGTTCATGGATATTTATTCCTGTTGAATTGTCATATTTTCCGCAATCAAATCAGTGGTGGATCTTACATTATGGATGGGCTATCAG
>WFXT01000015.1 GCA_015490475.1 Bacteroidota bacterium | reverse complement strand
TCTTTCACTCATTTATTCAAGCAACCTTGAATTTGTTTAAAAACGACCATTATATAAACAAAAAAAAGCAGTAAATCAGTTGCAGGAATGAAAGGATTTGCTTTGTAAAGCAATCTGGGACTTGACAATGCCATAAATAGAAATAGGAATAACCACCTGCTAACCAATAAACTAAAACCAGTCATAATATCAAAAGAGAGTGTCGTTAAGGACATAATCAGGCTTCCAAAATATGCAAGCCAGAAGGTTGAAAGAAACAATTTAATCCTCCATGGATAGAGGAAGGATGTTTGGACATGCCGTGCTCTTTGGTTTACAAGAGATAAGATTGTCTTTGGTGCTTCTGTAAAAACAACAGCGGTTTTGCTTACTATTGCTTTGATTTTGTAGCCCCTTTGTAATGCTTCGTGTAATAGAAGGTCGTCATCTCCGGAAGGCAAATCTTCATGTCCCTTAAATTCTCCCGTCTTAAAGAAAACTTCTCTTTTAATTGCCATTGACCTGCCAGAAGCATTATAGTGATAACCATGTCCAGCCATACCAAATGTAAGAAGGGAATTGAGCCAGTGGTCAAACATGGCAGTTCTGGAACCAATGCCTTTTCCCTTCATTACAGAGTGTCCATATACAAAATCTGCTTCTCCCTTAAAAATTGGACTAACTATTCTACTTAACCACTGGTTGGAGGGAACACAGTCTGCGTCAATGAAGGCGAGCGTTTGCCCCTTTGAGAGCCTTATTCCACTCCTCAATGCCTGTTTTTTTCTGCGTCCTTCCGGTCTGTAGTGTATGCGAATTAGCACATCTGCATTTGTTGGATGAACAGGCTTTGAAGAGGCATCATCAACTACTACCCACTCCGCATCATGCTTAATATGGCTTATCTTGTTATCCAATCTGTGTATGCGGTCATCATTTCTGACTGCTGTAATAACAGACACATCGCTTAGACTGTTAGATGTCGGTTCGGAATCTGATATAGAATATACACCAATCAGGAGGAATAATAGAAACACAATCAGGATCGCAAGTAGGATAAAAGAGGTGATTATGAACAATGTTGTCATGAACGCACTATGCTCATAAATTCGGCTCTTGTTGCAAGGTCTTTAAACACTCCTGTAAAAGAGGATGTTATAGCAACAGAATTTTGTTTTTCTACCCCCCTCATCATCATGCACAGGTGCTGTGCTTCTATTAACACTGCAACTCCCTGTGGTTGCAGAACTTCCTGAATGCAATCCCGTATTTGTGTGGTTAGGCGTTCTTGAACTTGCAGGCGACGGGCGAAAATGTCAACTACCCGTGCAATTTTGCTTAATCCAACAATGTATTTATTGGGAATGTAAGCAACATGTGCTTTTCCAAAGAAAGGCAACATGTGGTGTTCGCATAATGAATAGAGTTCAATGTTTTTGACCACAACCATTTCACTATGTGGTTCTTCAAACAAAGCACTACTTAAAACTTTGTATGGGTCCATATGATAGCCACGGGTTAAGAATAACATTGATTCGGCAACACGCTTTGGTGTGTCAAGCAGTCCTTCTCGATCTGGATCTTCTCCTATTAGCCTCAGAATTTCTCTATAGTGCTTTTTTAACTCCCTTATTCTGTCTTCCATAAATGTGCGTTTGCAGTATGAAGTTACGGACTTTGTTTTGATGGTAGAACATCTGCCATGTGGACTTTAGAAGTTGGATATTCTACAGTCTTGATATTATTTGTAACTTCAATAGCAACAGGTTGGTTAAATATTGGACCATCGTAAACAAAACTGTGGAATTCTCCACGTTCTCCGCATGGGTCAACACCTTCTGGCAGGCTTTTTAAAAAACTCCAGTCAAACTTTTGCCCTACAAAAGATTTGTTTAACGGTGGCTCCATAACGGCGATCACATACGCTTGATAGCCTTTGTTGATAAAAGATTCAGCCAGTTGACGAGTGTTTTTCTGCCATAAAGGGAACATGAGAGATATGGGTAAATCGGCAAGCATTTGTTCTCTGAAGCGACGAAGGTCCTCCAGAAAAATATCCCCAAATGCCAGATGGGTCATTCCATACCTGTCAATCAGATCTATAACTGCTTTTCTGTAGGATTCAATGTATTCTTCATTTGATGCCCCTTCGGTAATGTAATGAAAATGGCATTTTAGTCCAAGGGCTCTGGTTTGCATTAATATGAGTTCTTCTTGAATGCCATGCATGGTAATTCTGTGATAAGGTAAAGAGATAGTAACAAGAGCCCCTTCCACTGAAAGTCCCTCTTCGTAAAGAGAGTCAAGTGCTAAGATACTATCCTTGCCCCCACTGAAACTCAGCCAGATTCTCATCCTTTATGAGATTGAGAGACAATGCCAGCAATTCTGCAATGTGTAGAAAACGTAAGGGATAGTTCATGGCAGAAGATAGGGAAGCAAGATGCATAAAGCAACTCTGGTCTGTGGAAACAATATATTGCGCTTTTGTTTTTAGTGCTTGAGATAATTTGAATTGCCCCATTGCTACTGAAACGTCAGAGAACTTGACAGAAAATGTTCCACCAAATCCACAGCACCTATCTCTGTGACTCATTTCAACTAATTCAAGCCCTTCAACCGATTTCAATAATTTCCTCGGTTGATAAGAAATGTTTAGGTCTCTCAAAGCAGAACAACTATCATGATATGTGACCACTCTGGGAAAGTAGGCATTAGTGGGTGTCCAATCAAGCACGTCTACAAGGAACTGTGTCAGTTCATAGATGGGCGTTTTATGTTTCCAGTTTTTTTTCATAAAGGCAGTGCATGATGCTGATGGCACAACTACCACATCATGGTCAACTTCGCTTATTATTTGTTGTGTATTTCTGGCAGTAATCATAGCGGGTTCTTCCCATCCCGCATTATATGCAGGTTGACCACAACATCCATGTGGTTTGTAAGTAACCCAATTACCTGTGTGTTCAAGCAATTTCCACGAGGCAATTGCTACATTCGGATAGAGATGATTAATAAAACAAGGGACAAAGAGAAATACTTTCATAAGGATAAGTAACCAAATAGGTTTACTTCAGTTCGCAACCCCATACGTTTCCCGCCTCGTCCTGAACACCGCTTATTTTAAGGCAGGCTTGCTCCGCCTTCTTTTTCTTTTCCTTTATTAAAAATTCCCTGTACTCAAGCATTTCACCATTCTGGTTCATTAACATGCACGAACACACAAAAGTACGCTTACATGAAGATAACAATAATGTAGCACTGATAATGCCCACAGAAACAAAAAATCTCAGAGGCATAGTAGACTTATTTAGAGATTACATTACTGTTGGGACAAAGATAATAAAGAATATTCATGAGTGATTGTTAGGCTTCCATAGAAGTTTCGGAATCTGCTGACTTATTTTCTGCGGACTCTAAGGATTCTCCCGAAGTTGTTTCCTCTTGCTCTACAATTTCTGTTGATTCCTGTGTTTCTTCCTCTTGTGAGGTAAGTTGATTAATGTCTGATTCATTTGACACATCTAACAGGTCTACGTCGTATTGATCTTCTGCTTCGTGTTGCTTATATTCTGCGAAGTCATAATCAGGAAGCATTTCTTCTCTGACTTTAGTGATAAGATTTTGATACAGTTCAACGAGATTGTTCATTTCGTGTTCATATAATCTAATGGAAGGTTTATTGTTTCTGCTATCCCAGATTGTCACAAGCAGGTTTTTCTTTTTGTCCATACCTATTTCCACAATCAGTCGCCTTTTGACTCCTTTTGTTCCCTGTTTGATTATAAAGCGATATTTTTTCTTTTGTTGACGATTGTCTCTTTTCTGCCCAGTTATTCTTCTGTTTCTGCCCTGTCTGTGTTGGCGTTGTTGCCTGTGTTGTCTGCCCTGCCTTCTGCCCATTGTTCTCCTTCTCATCGTTATCAATTTTGTTTTACTCTCTGTTCTATATGACCGAGAGCCTTCTTTATGTCCTTTTCAATCTCCTGTAATGTCGGTTTGTGTTTGCCTCTAAATATGAGCGCAAGGGCTAATTGCTTGCCCTGTTGCTCCAGAGTGTCGTAAAGGCTATGTTTGTTTGTTCTGTATGCTTCTCTAATAAGCCTTTTTATGTAGTTTCTTTGAACGCTCTTTTTCCAAAATTTCTTGGGTACTGTAATTAAAACTTGCACTGGCGAAGACTTTACAGGTAATTGTGTCTCCAACCATATTGCTTTTATAGTGCCTGCACGATACACCTCTCCCTCTTTAAATAGCTGTGATATTATCTTCTTCCTTGTTAATCGTTCGTGTTTCCTAAAGGTGTTTCTGCGTGTTGTTATAGCCTTAGTCCTTTAAGTCTAACTAAGTGTTTCTCGTCGCTTACTGTTAATTTCTTCCTACCTTTTTTTCGTCTTCTTGCCAAAACTTGCCTGCCTCCTCTTGTTTTCATACGAGCCCTGAAACCGTGCTTGTTCAACCGTTTCCTCCAATGTGGTTGATATGTCCTCTTCATAAGCCGTTTGGTTAATCGGTTTTCTGCTTGGGCGAAATTACATCATTCTGATTAAAGTGTTTCTTGGGCTTAATAGGTTCCCTTCCTTTTGTTCCGGGTGGAACAACAGGCTTTTTAGGTTTTAAGGCATAAGTTATATGAACCCATTTATTGTGTTTCCAAACAAATCCATCATACGTTCCTTCTGGAACGTAGAATTCCCTTCTTCCTTCAAGCAAAGGGTTTAAAGGAACAAGGTAGTCATAAACAATCCGCTTCAAGTCTTCATTATAGTTGAGAGTTACAAATGCGTCTTTCTTATATTCCAGAATAAAACGTTTTACTCTCTTGTTACTGTCAGGAAAAAAGAACAGAGGATAGCCAAAACATGCCCATGCACTATCTCGCTTTTTGAAAACGCGCATCGGTTCAACAACTTTTTTATTGCTACGCATATTATTCCAGTTAAGTCCGAACAGAAAGTAGTATTTCCTGAACCATTTTCGTTTGATTACTATGTTGTAATAGGTGGCACCGAACCACACCGGTGAACAGAAGTGGGTGTCAGTGGGGTTTTTCAATAGTGGGGCGTGGTCAATTAAAGGGATAAGTATTAGTGTGTCGGAACGCATTTGTATAGCACCAAAATGTCGGTAGTTAAAACCATCTGGCAACAGAGTTTCCCATGAGAAAATTCTGAATTTTTTATCCGGCGAACGAAGGATAGAAATTATTTTTCCTAAGGAATCAAAAGGATACTCATAGGAGTTTTCGGTTTTCAGTGCTTTTATGAGCAATGGTATCATTTGATATGAGCATTGAAGCCTGTTCTGGACAATGGAATCACCGACGGCACAGGATGCAAGAGTTATTAATGAGTCTTCAATGGCTCTAATTTCTGCAAAGGACTCTTGTGCCTTGAGGGACATAGTAAAAGTGCTTAGACATAAGGCGCCAATTCCCAATAACTTCACAATTGCCTTCATGGGTCAAGTGAGTGTCCCTTTGTTTTTCAAATAAACGCTATGTGTGTAGGCAACTATCCCAATGGAGAACCAGAAGATAGGACCATTGCTAATGGCTTCAATCTGGTTGGAAAAGAAAATGTGGACATAAGCCATAAGGAGTGAGAAGAAAGAAGCAATAGTGAGGTCCTTCAGAAAGCCTTGAAGTTTAAACATTAATCTGTATGTTATTGTTAAGGAAGAGAACATGAGTAACAGCCATATAGCCAATCCGGGAATACCTTGTTCAATAAGCACTTGAAGGTAGTAGTTATGTACGTCTGAACGTTCGGGGTTCAGGCTTACCCATGTGCGGAATGCTTCAACTGTGTAATGGTCATAAAAATGATAAAAAGTGTTGGGACCGAAACCTGCCACCGGGTGTTCTTTCCACATTTCTATTCCTGCCAGCCATCGGTATATCCGTTCTGCTACAGAAACGTCCCTAAAGGCAACGGTTGCTTCAAGGTGTGAGGCAAGATCATCGTGAGCCCTCACATACCTTGGGTCAGGAGCAAAAACCATGTAAAAGTTCTTGTATGTTAGAAGATGGATGGATAGCCCGAGAGAAATTAGCCCTATTATCATAGCACTAATAAAGAGTCTTAATCTGATTATGGGAATTGCTACCATGGAAACTGCTATTGCAAGCCATGCGGCTCTGGTCCATGACACAAGGAGGGCAATGAGCCATAAGACAAATGCTATAGCAAGTAATTTTTTGAGTCTTCGCTGTTTCTCATGTTTAAGCATGAGCAAGAGATAAGGAAGTAGAAGACAAAGACCCACTGCAAAATCAACATGATTACGAGACCAAGGCTTGAGTGCTTGATTGACTTTCCTTAAGGCGAAACCTAATTCTGCGTATCTGAACAGAAACCAAATCACAACAAAGGTCATTCCACCTATCATAGCATATAATATCATGCGACGGGTCTTCGGGTCCTGCACTACAGGAACAGCCATGACTACAATGGCAGGGATTATATACCAGAGTTTTGCAAGAAAGAATTTCAGACTTATTACAGGCATTTCGGATAGCAGAGCTGTTGTTAATATCCATGTTAGGTGCAGAAAGAGTATTAAGGCAATTGGTGAATGTGCAATAGGAGTCGGATCCCATGGTTCTTTTTTGACAATTACCAAAAGGGAGATTGGTAGAAGGAGAAATAGCAGTGGTTCAACAGGAAGTCCCAAGCCAAAGGAACCAAGCCAGTATTCTTGACTCAGTTGTAAAGAGAAAGCAGCAGGAATGATGAGAAGGCGAATGTCGTATAGTATAAGAATTGACGATACAAGTGCAACGGGCACATAAGCCAATAGAGGAATTTCAAGGAGATACGCTATCAAGATAGACAGAGCGGTAACTAAAGGAATCCAGAGGTGGGACCAGTGCAGAATAGAATGAACCCTATGCACTGTGAAACAATTCTTTGAGAATGATAATAAAAGAAACCAGTGCTATGGATAGAAGAAATGAAAGTACAACGACCTTTAGCAAAATGGATTCAGGCTCTTCTGGTATGTATGGTTCTGCAAGAACATACACGGCGGGGAAGTCACTGTTTATTAGGGCGGACAGTTCAGTGGTTTTGCTATATAGTTCTTTGGCGAGCAGGGAATCACCGTTTTGACGGGCTTGTTGCATCTGCTTTTGTAGGGAATGAAGCCAGCGTTTCCATCCTTCACGCAATGTGTTGGCAAATATTCTGTCTGTATGCTTAACTATTGACTTGACTATTTTTGCTGACATTCTTGGGTCTGTATCACGAGCACCAACATATACGCCACCTTCTCTTTCCTGATGAATATCAACTCGTTTTTTCAGTTTTTTTATTGCCCTGTCAAGTGCCCCTGGTTCTGAAGTGTCTATCTTATAGTGTTTAATGAGGTTAAGTTCCTGTACTACATTGGCTAACACCGCACCGGAAGATGCGATATATTTAATGCGTGCTTGGTCTTCTGCTTTCCCTATGGGACGGGGGAGGGCGTTGACATCGTGGGCGTCGGGCAGAACATATGCATAGCCGAAGTATCTCACATCACCAGCATAAATAACAGTTGAAGATTCATACATAGGAGGGATTAAGAAACTAATTCCTATGCCAAGTCCAATACTAAGAACGCCGGTTATCAAAAGTGCTTTCCAGTGCTTGAAAAGGGTGGATAGCAACCATGCAAGGGAATATTTATTCTCATGCATAAAACAAAGATTTCAGGTTCTAAAACGAAGGAAGGGAGCCAAATCTTTTAAGGTTAGAGAGCCCGTCAGGAAGAGGGTAAAAATTGAGAAAAGGGCAAATAATATCAAGTTTATATACCATGGTAAAGGGAGAAAGTTTATTAGCAATCCCGTTAGTCCTAATAAAATGAGCCATAATATTACACGGAATTCGTCTCGTAAATCAATGTGTTTGTAAATCTGGTCAACTATTATCGCCTTAAAGCCACAAAGTAAGGCAAACAGGGATTGAGCCACTACAGTGGCTATGGCAGTGCCATTGGCACCATAAAGAGGTATCAAAAGCCAATTTAGGATTACATTTATACCAAATGTTGTAATAGCGAAAGTGTTAAGAGTTCTTGTTTGTCCGGTAGCAGTTAGATAGGTGCTATAAATGTATCCCATTGCACCAGAAATGCCTGCGAATGAAAGTATTTGGGCAATAGAAATCATGTGTGTCCCATCTATGTATATTGCAGGCATTAAATGGTTTGCAAAAATAAAGAGTGCTATACTGCCTGCTATAACGGGCAGAGCAAGAAATCTGACGCCCCATCGCATGAGGCGCGTCGTCTCTTGCAGGTTGCCTTGAAATCTGGCAAATCCTGCAATAAGCATTACTGCACCAGTATGTGTGTACATCCACATGGCATCTATGAAGCGATATGCGCCGGCGTACCAGCCCGTTTCCAGCGCCCCATTTGGATGGAGACGTTCTAGCATTACGGCATCGATTCGGGTGTATAATGTCATTATTAGTCCGAGCAAGGCATAAAGAAGGGACTCTTTTATAACACGTGATAATGGTACTCTGGAATCTGGATTCAGATTTCTGAAAAGATAAATGCCTATTACAATTGTTGCAACAGCAAAGCCAGAAATTTGAATGGCAATGAACGAAAAAATAGATACCGCATTGGCAAGTAATAGTATAAGTGCAGTCAGAATCATTAATAAGCGGGGAAGGGCAGAAATGAGACCAGAATGGGTGAATTTTTGAAGCCCTTCAAGGGAACCTTTTACAAGCAAGAAAAGGAGTGCAAAAACATGGATTACACTAACAAGAAGGGCGAGCAAAATTTGGTCTTTGCTGTATCCAAGAAGCCATGCAAGGGACCCAACAAGAACAAAATAGACAATAGCGGTTAAGAAACGTAGTTTTAGAATTGACAAAAACCAGTTTTTCCCAGCCTTACCACGGGCTATGAGTCTGCTTATGACAGTATTTGTTCCCAGTTCGGCAACCACTCTTAACAAAAAAGTTAAGTTCAATAAAGCAAAATAAAGACCATAAACTTCCGAGGTTACCTTGTTTTGGACGATAGGTTCAATAACTAATGTCCAGATAGGCTTTATAAGCAATCCAGAGAGCAAAGCAATAGCAAAACCTCGCGACAGAGAAGGTAATATATTTCCGTTTATTTTTGAATGTTGCATATCTTTGACCAAATTATGCAAAAAGAGGAAAGATGAAGGGCAGGAGCGTAGTGTTTGCTGTGGTTTCTTTATTGTGGGTGGCAAATTTGCATGCTTCCAATCTTGTTGATTCTGTCCGTGCTCTGTGGAAGAAGGGCGATATGATTTCTGCACGGGAAGTTTTATTGCAAATGAAACAGAATACCACTGATAAACAGGAGTTGGAGCAAATAAATATTGCATTGATTGCTAATGATATTTTGCTTTATGGTGATTTGTCAATATATCAGTACTGGAAGGAGCTTTTGAATAGCAGAAAGTATCCGGAAAATGCACCGTTGTTCTTCTATTTGATAAATGATGTGTTCTTGTCTCAGAACCCTCCTTTATATACAAAAGCCAATTTAGAGGACATGAAGAAATTTCTTAAGGAATTGCATCAGAGGTATAGCAGTGGATTATCTATACCTGCTTTTATTGAATCTGCATTTATGGACCCGTGGGTTAGACTTCGACTTGATATGTCCAATGTTCCCAATTTAGATTTATACATTGATGAATGGGAAATAATAGGTCCTTATCCTAACTTTGGCGGATTTAGTTGGGCGCGGGAACATAAACCAGTAAAAGAACAATGCTGGGATTACATAAAGGATACAGGTAAGTATCATGTTGTAGTTAAAACTGGCTATTATAAGGGGCATCGTGTCAGAAATTGGTTGATGTTTACGCAAAACCCTCAATTGATATATGCTCAAAGCTTCTTTGAAGCAGATGAAGATACGTTAGTTATTAACATAGAACATAAACATCCAATAAGAGTTTGGCTTGATGGTGTTGAAATATATTCCGAACCAGATGTTATAAAAGTGTATTGTGGTGCAAGACCTATCGTTGTTAAAGTTAATCCTGGCATACATAGGATTGTAGTTCAAATGGGAGGAGTACAAGAGCACATGAATTATTTTATGTTAAGAATATCTGACCTTAAGGGTAAAAAGCCCAAAGGGTTTTCCATACTCAAAGGAAATTGTAATGTTAACCTTGCTGGTGGAGTTGAGAAGATTGATGACGAAGTAGAAAAAGTAAACAAGTGGTTGTACGAGCGAATTAGTTCGGAGAATATTCGTTTGGAAGAGGCTTACTACCTTTTGACTATCTTAGAGCTGATAGAAAGAGATTCTTATCGTGATGCATATAGTGTGCTCAAGGAAATGATGGACAAATATCCGGGACATATTTTTACGCTGTATGCCAGATATATTTATGCGATTTACACTGGTAATTCACTGGAAGAAAGGAAAGTAAAACAAAAGATACAGGATTCTTATGAAAGAAGCCTGTATGCGATGTCTCTTAAAATGGAAAGTGATTTCCATACTATGGAAGACGAAGAGGTAGACAGCCTGATAAATGAAATGGAACGATTGGTAGCCAAGTTGCCGTTAGAGATGTTTCCTCAACTTGATATATTAATAGAGGAATATAGGATAGATTTAGCAGATAGAAAAGACAGAGAGACCGAAGTAATTGAGAGATATAAGAAGCTTGTGGAAAAATATCCTGACTATGAAGATGCTATGACTGCATATATAGATATACTTACTGATGAAGGGAAATACAATAAGGCAATTAAACTGGCAGTTGCCTACGCTGAAAAGTTTATGATGTTTTCTAATATTATGAGGGTTGTAAGTTTATACAGACAGGCGGGTAAAGATAAGAAGGCAGTCGATTACCTCAGTAAAATTATATCAAAATATGGACATTTTGAAGGGGGTTTTGACAAACGTCTTGGTGACCTATATATGGCTATGAATGACTTTTACAATGCAATACGTCATTTCAAGAAGGCACAAGAAATTCGTGGGTATCCAGTTAAGGTTATTTATGAAAGCCTGTATGAGGCGTACAAGCAAAAAGGAGATGAGGATTCAGCTATAGCCTATCTTAATAGATTATTAGATTTATATCCAGTGCGAGTTGACTGGTGGAATGACCTGTGGGAGTTAAGAGGTAAGAGTACATTATTAGACCAAAATAAGCCTAATCTGGAAGCGGATTCCTTGCTTAAGTTGGAAGTTCCAGATTCATTATCCAATGAGCATGCAGTGGTTTTGTATATGCAGTCAGATAGAGTTATATTTCCACACTATCCATTTGACATTAGAGTATATCTGGTCTTTAAAATTCTT
>WFXT01000014.1 GCA_015490475.1 Bacteroidota bacterium | reverse complement strand
ATTCATTACTTGGTAAGCAGGATGGATGACTTTACCAATATCAGACCGGACAGTATAATTGGTGGTCCCAGGTTCAGCATGTTGCCAGCCTTTAAGTTCGCCAATAATAGCTAAAGGTTCACCATTTATCCCCTTTCCTATTAAAACAAAGTCTATCCTTTCATTTGTGGCTGGAATCTTATACTCTAGAATCAATGTTAAATTATAAAGGTTAGGATGATCCAAAAGGTCTTGTAAGAGTTGTATAGAGGTCAACCATGCATTTATTTGGGGAGTATTAACATCTTGTACTATATTTTCCAGTTTGTTTACTATTAGTCTTGACGGAGTTTCAATGAATTCCCTTACCCTCATTTTTAATCCAGTATCCACTTCTTTCTAGATTTATTTGCCCTCTAAAAGAGACAATATTATCTTTTGATTTGTTCCACTTTTTATAAAAGATTTGCATATGCTTCTACTACATTTTTTTGCTGGTATACATGCAAAACAGTCATACAATTTTCCAGACTTGATAATTTTCGAAAATTAGTGTCCTTGTATATTTATGCTACACTTTGCATCTAAAGAGGGGCCAATCTATTCCATGTGATGGATGATCTATTGATTCATTTATTGCATCAAAACAACAACCTGTACAACATTACAGGCACGAAGCCCATCTGGTATAAGGTGATGATCTGGTTCTGGGTGGGTGAATATTCGTAAGAAAAGATGTTTTTATGATTGGTCAGGTTTTGCAGGTAGAGTAGCCATTCTTGAGAGATTTTCTTTTGGGAAAGGCGAACGCCCAGTTTTAGGTCCAGTTTGAAGTAGTTCGGCACTTTGACCGAAAAGGGTCGTGAGTAATCCCAGACAAGGCGGTGGGCTTGCAGGGTGGCAGGTGTGTCTATGGGATGAGTCCAGCGTCCCCCGGCGTAGAAAAGACGCACATCCACGATACCGGTCAAATGTTTGCTCTTAGGGATTTTGAATTCCGTGCCGGCAAGCAGGTTGGTAGCAAACTGCCCGTTGTAGGGCGTGTTGTACCACTGTCCATCTATCCCGGTGTATTTAGAGTCAAATAGTGAAAGTGTGAACAGGGCATAAGTACCTTTAGTGAAGCGCTTTTGCAGGGTTAATTCAACCCCGATGTTTTTCCCTCTGCCTTTTGGAACGGGATTGCCCACAGGCAGCACCAGTCCATAGTTCAGCCCTTCGGTCAGGATAGACCACCAGGGCAACAAACTATCACCATCCACCGGGATGTTAAACAACCACTGTCGGTATAATGCGATATTGATACTCCAGTTTTTGTTTAGCCGATGTTCGGCTTCCAGCACTGCATGATGGGCTTTCATAAAGGGTAGGGTCTGATAGGGATATGATTTCTCACCTGTGAGTGAGTCCGTAAACACCATCTGGTAGATGGGCAAGGGCAGGTCGGTGGAGAGCAAACTATATCCAAAGCGCAATTGAGTAGATGGCGACAGGTCCCATTGCAAAGACGCCCTCGGGTCTATCGCCACTTTGTTCAGCAGTCGGTGATAAAGCAGTGAGATGCCAAGCAAAGTTTTGGCACGTCGCGACATACGAAATTCGCCCTGTGAGTAGGCACGCAGTTTCTGGGTTGTGCCATCAAAATTTCGAGTCTGGGTATATTGCTGTCCGGGCACAAGAAATACAGTATCAGTAGCCAGGCTGCGGATGTGGTCTATGATGATGCCCATTCGCAGGTGCCACTTGGGTCGTGAAACGCCGCACTTGATGTGGGTAGATACCGTCTGCGTCCGATAAATATTCTTATACGTGGTTACCATTCCATTTTGTAGAGAAACCCATTGTCGTATCAGGGTTTGGCTTCCGCTATGGGTTACGCCCACCGCCGCCGATAGATAGAAGGGTTTTTTGACGGGAATCACTGTTCGGACTCCCGATGCCCCCATCTGACTGGCAAATCGCAAGTTGATGCCTGCGAAAGAAAGCCCTTGCTGTCCTTCCTGGTCTTCTTCAAAGGTGATGCTACTGATTCCACCCAATCCCCAGATTTTGGTTTCCCATTTGCCCGGGAAGGACAGGGTGAAGGTCAAGTCCTGATAGCGTGGCACTGCCGACGTGCCAAAGTTAACACCTAACAGCTTCAGCAAATCAAGAAAAGAATACCGATAGGAAACAAGATAGGCATATTTTCGCTGTCGGTTTAAAGGACCTTCCAGTAGCAGTTCGGTGCCTGTCCATCCTATCTGGAAAATGCCCTGCGTTTGCGAATAGGCACCTGTTTTCATGTCAATGTCAAACACGGCAGAATAGGCACCGACGAACTCTGCTGGAAAAGCCCCGGCATAAAAATCCAGATGGGCAATCGTGTTGTTGTTCAGAATGGAAACCGGTCCGGAACTGGTGCCTGCTTCAGCAAAATGGTTGGGATTGGGAATGTCTATGTCCTCCACGCGATACATCACACCCCAGGGTGCATTACCTCTGACGACAAGGTCGTTACGGACGTCGGACAGGGCATAAACCTGCGGGAGCACCTGTGTCATGCGAAGCACGTCGCCCATCGTACCTGCGTAGCGCAGGGTTTGTTCGGGATAAAACCGAATCCTGCTCAATCGGCTCAAGGGCTTCTCCGCTTTTGTTTCCCCCACCTGAATCGTAACCTCCGGCAATTGATGGAACCTGGGCTTGAGACCCAGCTCCACAGTTATCGTCCTGCCTGAATACAAATATAGTTCCGTTATGCTGGGTTCATAGCCCAGCATCTGGGCTACCAGCCGATATTTACCTTCTGTCGGTGCCGAAAGTGAAAAGAAACCCCGTTCGTCGCTCAACACATTGCTTACCAGACTGTCTTCCATTGTAAAAAGCGTCACAGTAGCATAGGCCAATCCCTGCGATGTGTTGGCATCAACGACACGTCCCTGCACAGTCTGCGCTCTGGCAACGAAGCCAGCAAGGAAACCCAATACAGCAACCCGGTTCAGCCATCTGCCAACCCGCATGGCTACCCGATTTTGGTTTTCTGATGCCTTACATGCCGAATAAAAAGCCTTTCTGTTGGGCAGGTGCCTGCTTGCCTTTTACAATTTTGCCCTTTGAAAAATTGACGCTCACGTTTAAACCGACCAGTCCCTGCATGAATGGACTGTGGCTTTTCTGGACAATGTGCCAATCGGCAGTTTCTACGGTCGTAACAAACGTTTCATCAATGGGTTTGAACACCATGGGAAGCGTGTAAAACAGCATTACGGAAAGGCGGCGTTTCCAGAGCATTTTTTGGACAAAGATGCCGGCAAAGTCGCCACCACCTTCGTCCATGGTCATCTCGGTGCCCTGCAACGTGGGTCTCGGCACGATTCGGTTGGCAAGCCCTGCCCCCGCCATCACGCCCTTTTCGGGATTGTTGTACATCACCATTGCCCAGGTAGTAAATGTGGAACCACGGTTGGCAACGTCCTGCCACTGCAATGACACTACCGAGTAATCGCCAAAAACCATTGCTACCACATAGCGCTTGTATAAGGGCACAGGCAATGAAAAACGAATGCCCCACTGGCGACGTTTCACGCCCTGCACCGGCTTCACTGCCAGCAGGGAATCCGTCAGTGGCAGCCACACACGCTGGATTTCGTTATTTGCCCAGTGGTAATAAGGCGTCAGGGAAAAGTAGCCGCCAAAGGCATCCACGGTCAGACGCAAACGATAGGTCGGATAAGGACGCAGATTTTCGTTACCCATGTTCACGACCAGACGGTTTTTCACAATGCCGGCGGTCAGCAGTTGGGCTGCCGTCGGCGTCTTCACGTCCATATCAAAAGACAGTGACACATTCGCCATCTTGCCCGCGGACCAGTTCAGGTCTATGCGTGGCTCCCAGTAGAAAAAGGCGTCATTCACCGTATCGTTCACCACAAACTGCAAATAATTCACCCCCGTACCAAGGCGAAACTTCACATTTTTAATCACACGCCATGTCAGGTAGGCATAAGGTTTTAGCGAATGGGTTCGGCTTTTGACCTCGGGCAAGGTCGCGGAAAAACCCCCGTCGTTGACATTCACTTTCAGGCGTGAATATTGCAGGTTTTGTTCATATAGAGCCCCTGCCAGCAGGTTCAGGCGTTCGCCCCACAGTGGACCTTCCCATTCACTGTAGGCTTTCCAATGGATGCCCTCATTCTTCTGCACCTGGCGTATATTCCAGTCGTTGCCAATGGTCTGCTCGCCATATTCCGAGACCGACGTGGTATTTTGTGTTCCGCCAGAGAGAGCCGTTTGCAGGTGGGCATCGCGACCAAATTGCCATCGGTGGGTTAACATGAGGCTTGCGTTGGTGGGCTTGCTTTCGGAAGTGTTGCGTGCAGTCAATGTGCCGCCTTGCCAGGTTGCCTGTCGTTCGCTATGCGAATAGTATGGCGTCAGGATGCCACCGCCGTTAAAATCCAGCACCAGCATGTGGTTCACAGACGGTTTCCAGTCCAGCCCGCCATACACTGAATAGCCCCATCCTTTGCTTTCAGCATTCCAATCGTCGGGTGATGTCCCTTGTACCCATACCGGAAAATCGTTCTTAAGGAAAGAATCCACACTTCGGGCAAAAGAATGGTAGCGCCAGTTGTAGAAAGACAGGCGAAAGGTGGTCTTATACCGCACCAGGGACAGACGCGCTGCACTAAAGACAAACGGCACATTGCCCGGGACATATCGGCGGGTGGTGGATAGCGAACCGAAGCCACTAACGGTCGTTTCCACGCCCACATAGTCATCCCGCAAGATTATATTGATGACGGCATCATAGCCTTCCAGTGCATAGCGTCCAATCGGATTACGGTAGATTTCAATTTTCAGAATACGCTTTGGTGAAATGGATTTGACATATTCAGCCGGTTTCTCAATGCCATTGACCAGATAGAGCACCTTCATCTTGCCCTGGACGAGAATTTGGTCCCGAAACGGGTCATACTGGATTTCGGGCAATTGCTTGAGCAGGTCGGTGGTCGTCACTGCCTGTTTACGCATCCGCTCGGTAACGACATATTCTTTACGCTCAAATTCGGTTTCTACGCCTTTTGCTTTGATCGTTACCTCCGGTAATTTCTGTGTGGCCGGTGTAAGCAAAACAGTGCCCCAGAAGGTATTTTCTTTCAAAATTCCGATGTGAATTACGGTGTCGCGATAAAAAGCGTGGCTGATGCGCACGGTTAATGGAATATAAGCAGGCACCATCGTTTCCACTGCCCCATGTTCGTCGGAAAAGCCCGTGATGGCAAGGGAAGAGTCTGCCGGACTCGTTACCTGCACCACGGCACCGACGACCGGCTCTTCACTCTGGCCATCTTTCAATTTGAATGAAAGCGCCACTTTGGTCGCAGGCGGTTGCCATTGCGCCCACGCTACAAATGGCAGAATAAGACCAGCAAGGAAAACCTTACAGAGCCACTTTAGCACCGTCATGGGTCTGGATTTGACGATGATGGATGGTTACCTGCCCTCGGGAAGTGAGTAGGGAGGCGTCGCGCAGTTTGCCCACCACGTAGTTGTATTCGCCAGCAAGGATGAGTTTTCCCATTCCACGGCCAAGTAAGCGTAAGGTATCAGCCTTACATTGCAGGGTCATAACAGCCATATCAGCCACTTCCAGGTTGAGTGTGTTGACCCGGCGCTGGCACTCCAGCCGCATGCCACCCATATGTCGGGCAATAAAGACTCTGGGAAGGCGCTCTGCAGACTGCATTTGCACCCACAAAAACGCCATGTTCTCCACGATGATGGAATCCACGCCCGCAGGAAGCATGCCGGGAACTATAAGCGTGTCCTGCACAGATTTGTCGTAAATGAGTATATGCCCGCTGCGATGTGGCTTTAGGCGTGAATGCATAGACTCTGCCAGTTCAGGCACACCACGGGCAGTTAACCATGCGTAGATTCCCACTCCGTAAGCGATAAAACCAAGCACGAGCCACAGGCTATTTTTCCGCTTCATGGTTCATGGATTTAGCAATTTCACGTTTGAGTTGTTCAATGATGGGCCTGGTGTCAATGCCCAGCAGTTGTAGGGTTTGTTCCAGTTCGGGCAATTCTTCGTTAATGAAGCGTTCCAGTCGGTACTGGCGCCAGCGCTCCCGTCCTCCTGCTTTGACGAAATAGCCGCGTCCACGTCGCGATTCAATGATACCACGATGTTCCAGCCATTCGTAGGCACGCAACACGGTCAGCGGATTGACTTCCAGTGCCACAGCAGTTTCGCGTACCGAAGGAATGCGTTCTCCCTCCTGCCAGCGTCCCTCCAGAATGCCATCGCCGATGCGACGGGCAATCTGCAGGTAGATCGGTTCCCGTTCTGAAAATTGTTCTCCCATCAGGCTTCTATTTCCCGAAAGCGTATCCACAGGATGAGCCACAACCACCCCACGGTGACGATGCCAATCAGATAAGCCAGTCCCTTGTCCAGCGAATCAATACCTGCCCCAAAGGCAATCAGGCTCAATATCCATTTTCCGGTCAGTTGCACAAAGCCTCCATATTCACTGATTTGTGGAATCACCGGGCTCCAGTCCACCGCAAACATCACGATGACCTGCACTACAATCAGGATGATAAGCAGCAATACCACTGTCTTAATTAGTGTTCCCTTTCGGAAATACAGGCTTGCCACTGCCAGAATACCTGAAACAATCCACCAAGTGAAAGGATACGACGACAGAGTGGCAAAATCCTCCAGTGCTGCACCGTGAAGCCAGTGGGCAATCAGGTTGGTGAGCCCTGCACAAAGCATTATCCACACAGGAAGAACAAAAGCCAGCACCAGCCATCGGCTCAACCATTTTTTGCCCATGCTGACAGGTAGCGTAAGATAAGCGACAGCCTGATAAGTACCCTGTCGCCATTCGTAGAACCAATGGGCGGCATATCCCAGTCCGACGAGCGTCAGGAAAAAGAGTGCACCGTCCAGACTGGCATTGAGCAACCCCAGAATAATCCCAATGGCAAGGATTGCTATGATGTACCAGCGAAGGCGCAGGTGCCACTCGCGAAAGAGTAGTTGTCGTAGTGCTTGCATGGTTATTGGATTTTAGCATTAGTGAAGAAGGTCCTTAAAGATTCGCTTCGTGTCAAAGCCACGAATAAAAATTCCAGGTCCAGCGCCTGCTTTGCAGGTCCGGGCACTACGGCACGCCACTGACCCGCACTTTCTTCGTAGTAAAAAGCATTTTCGGGTTTATCGGGCACTTCCACGGTGCTTACGAGTGCCGCCAGTCCTTCAATAGACGCGGATAATAGGACTTTGCCCTGCCACAGAAATACCACATAGTCAATCAAATTGTGCACTTCCCGAAGTTCATGCGTGGAAATGATGATGGCACGCTCTGGACTGGCATGCTCAATCAATAGCCGACGGAATTCCCGACGGGAAGGCACATCTAATCCACGGAAGGGCTCATCCAACAAAAGCAGGTCGGTTTGGGCAGCCAGTGCCGTAGCAATGGCGACCTTTTGTTTCATACCCCGCGAGAATTTGCTCACTGGTTTGTCGGGAACGCCCCCCAGTCGTTCCAGCACGTGCCAGAAAGCCTCTTCAGAAAAATTGGGATAGAACTTGCCGTGTGCCCAGGCAATCAGTCCGGGTTTCCAGGGCGGCAGAGCAAATTCTTCCTGCAGGAAATAGGTGCGAGCCAAAGGTTCGGCTTTACGCCAAGTCACTTCTTCACCCCACAATTGGATGTTCCCTGCGTCAGGAAACAATGCCCCAACCATCAATTTCAGCAGGCTGGTTTTACCGGCTCCATTAGGTCCAAGCAGCCCATACACATGGCCGGGCGCGAAAGTCAGGTCAATACCCTCAAACAAAGGGTGCTTTCGGTCGTAGCCGAACCGCAATTGGTTGATTTCTACGGCATTCATGGTTTATAATTTAGTGTTTTAGTTATCTAAAACAGTAAACGAGAGGGAATGAAAATTTAGTTCCCTTCTTGCTCATATGTATCATAATCAAATGGGTGATATACCTTAAAATAGCCTGCTCTGCTTGTTTATCAGAAAAGGGCTCTTAATCCAGATGATACCCTTTTGTTGGTGTGTCTATTCTGAAACTCGGGTGTTTATTGTGAAATATACTTCCGAAGGACGCAATGATTTATGCAATTTAACTTCGTTTGCATGGAACACATTGAATTAGCCATCATAGGAGGGGGACCGTGTGGTTTGGCTGTTGCCGTGGAGGCTCAGCAAGCAGGCTTGAAACCAGTTGTTTTTGAAAAAGGGACTGTAGCAGAGAACATAAGGCATTTTCCTGTTAATATGGTTTTCTTTTCCACTGCCGATTTATTGCAAATTGGAGATTTGCCTTTTACGATTCCGCATCCTAAACCTACACGTGCTGAAGCAGTGGCGTATTACCAGAAGGTAGCACAATTTTATGACGTTGACGTCAGGACTAACACGCCTATTATAAGTGTTCTGCGGACTCATGAGGGCTTTGTTATTGAAGATTCCATGGGCAGAAAGTATGCAAGCCAATATGTTGTTGTTGCAACCGGATATTTTGAAAATCCCAATAGGTTAAATGTTCCGGGAGAGAATCTTCCGCATGTTAAACATCGTTATGTAGAGGCACTGGCATATTGGGGTAAGAGGGTTGTTATTGTAGGGGGTGGCAATTCAGCAGTTGAGGCAGCACTGGAGATATATCGTGCAGGGGCTAAAGAGGTTACTATTGTTCATAGAAGGGCAGAATTTTCACCTTCCGTAAAATATTGGCTTAAACCAGATATTGAAAATCGCATTAAAGAAGGGGCAATTAAGGCATATATGCAAAGTACTGTTAAATATTTTGTGCCAGAGGGAGTAGTGCTTCAGACCCCACAGGGGGAAAGTATTATAAGTTGTGATGAGGTCCTTGTGCTTATTGGATATACGCCAAATGTTGAATTGTTAAGAAAGTTTGGTGTTCCTGTTGATGAAGCAACGAAAACGCCAATATATAATCCGGAAACCATGGAGACAAGTGTTTCTGGACTTTATGTTGCAGGTTCGGTGGTTTGTGGGTGTGAGGTGGGAAACATATTTATTGAAAACGGCAGGTTACATGCCCGATTGATAGTCAGTGATTTGTTGAGAAAGAAACAGATAGGACATTAAAACCTTGTGTGGTGTATCTTCACATTCAGTATGGATTTTGAAGGCAATGTTAAGGTTGTTCAAAATTCTGTTCTGACTCACTTGATAAGCAAACTAAGAGACATTAGGAACCGGGGAAATGTGTTAAGAGAAATTCTCAAGGAAATAGGACGCGTACTGGTTTATGAAGCCTTAAGGGGCGAAGTTCTTGAAGAGGAAGCTATTCCAACGTGGCGGGGAAACACTGAGTTGTTTCCATCACTTAGAGAAGATATGTATGTTTTAGTTGCTATCATGCGAGCAGGACTTCCTTTACTGGAAGGAGTTTCCCAGATATTACCTAATGCTTCTGTTGGATTTCTTGCTATGAAAAGAGACGAAGAAACTTTAAAGTCACGAATATTTTATGATCGCTTGCCCGACCTTAGAGATAAAACAGTTTTGATTCTGGATACTATGCTTGCGACAGGTGGCACACTGGATTTAGCCATTGAGCGTATTAAGAGAGATAAGCCAGAGAGGATAATTTCTTTAAATGTTGTTGCTGCACCAGAGGGTATTAAGAGAGTAGTAAGGAGGCATCCTGAAGTTGTTTTATATGTAGCACAGGTAGATAAAGGGTTAAACAAAGAGGGTTTTATTATTCCGGGTATTGGTGATGCGGGAGATAGAGCCTACCTGACATCTTAAAAAGTAATTAACTTTAATACAATTGAGCATTTTAGCATGCAGTACGGCAACCTTTTATGTGGTGAATACGTTTAATTAAGAGAAGGTTGTGATATGGCAGAGGGATTCTTGATAATGGTAAGAAGAAGAGCTAAGGAGTATGGAATAGAAGATGAACGTTTAATTTCATTTCTTGCTAATGTGCTTGAAGATTTTAAGATAATGCAAGAGGAGAATCTGGCAACAAAGGAAGATGTTGAAGTTTTGCATAAGGAGATTGAAATAGTTCGCAAGGATATAGAGTTTTTGAGGGAGGAAATGAATTTGAAGTTTAAGCAAGTTGACGAGAAGTTTCAGCAGATGGATAAAAGATTTGAACAAATTGATAAAAGGTTTGATGACATAAACAAGCGCCTTGACCAATTTATATCTGTTATGAAATTTACCTTCTGGGTAGGGTTTTCCTTTATGGGCATAATTGTTGCAGTTGCTATGTTTCTTGTGCCTATACTCTGGGAAATTTTTCTTGATAAATAGTTATCTTAATTAACGTGATGTATGAAGGAAAAAGAAATAATTAATTGGGACGAGTATCTGGAAAATCGTTTAAAGGCTTTTTCACTCACTATGCTTATAGCCTTTGTATTGTTTGGGATAGTTTTTGCCGTGTTAGTGTGGTTCGTTTTGCCTTATATTTTCTTGTACGTGAAAGGATAGTAAAACAAAAGTTTTCTGAGTCAAAATAAAGTGTGATGATATTGCGTAACTTTACTGATTGCTATGAGTCAAGAAAAGCCATCTGTTACTGTTAGGTTTGCTGGAGACAGCGGGGACGGAATGCAACTGGCAGGCATTAATTTTTCGTTTGAAAGTGCGTTGGAAGGACACGATATTGCCACTTTTCCAGACTATCCAGCGGAGATAAGGGCACCACGCGGAACTCTATATGGAGTATCTGGCTTTCAGGTTCGTTTTGGCAGGGAGGAAGTCTTAACGGCAGGGGATGAGGTGGACGTTCTGGTAGCCATGAACCCTGCCGCATTAAAAAGAACACTTCATCTATTAAAGGAAGGGGGTATCTTGATTGCCGATTCAGATGCTTTTGATGCAAAGAATCTGAGATTAGCGGGATATGACACCAATCCATTGGAAAATGATGACTTGAAGAAAAAATATAAAGTTTTAAGCCTTCCTATTACTTCTCTGGTTCGTGAGGCATTGAAAGATTCGCCATTGAGCGTGAAGCTTAAGGACAGGACACGTAATATGTTCGTATTAGGGCTTGTGTTCTGGATATTTAGCAGAGATTTAGACATAGCCAAAGATTTAATTAGAAGGAAGTTTGCCAATAAACCAGAGATATTATCTGCTAATCTAAAAGTTCTGGAAGCGGGCTATTACCTTGGAGAGACATTAGAGATAGAAATTCCCAAGATCAAGGTTTCTAAAGCGTCATTGCCGGAAGGAAGGTATAGAACTATTACAGGTAATCAGGCTACTGCTCTTGGGTTAATAACAGCCAGTAAACTGAGTGGTCTGCCCTTATACTTTGTATCTTATCCAATAACACCGGCGTCGGATATTTTGCATGATATGGCAAGATATAGGTATATGGATGTGGTTGCTATTCAGGCAGAAGATGAGATTGCGGCTATTAGTTCTGCGATAGGGGCGGCGTATGGAGGAGCAATTGGGGTGACAGCGACCAGTGGTCCCGGATTGTCATTGATGAGTGAAGCATTGGGGCTTGCCGTAATGACTGAACTTCCTGTGATAGTCATAGATGTTCAGAGGGCGGGTCCTTCAACTGGTATGCCAACTAAACCGGAACAGGCGGACCTTTTGCAAGCGATGTTTGGCAGGCACGGAGAAGCACCTTTAATTGTTCTGGCATCGGCAACGCCTTCCGATAATTTCTATATGGCTATTGAAGCCGTTAGGTTAGCCACTACGCATATTACACCAGTGATACTTCTTAGTGACTTATATCTTGCCAATGGAGCCGAACCGTGGATTATTCCTGATGTTAATAATCTACCCAAATGGAAACCGCATATCTGGCGAGGAAATGGTGATTATAAACCATATATGCGTGATGAAGAAACTCTTGCCCGATGGTGGGCTATTCCCGGAACCGAAGGGGCACAGCATGTTGTGGGAGGACTGGAAAAAGAAGACGTAACGGGAAACGTCAGTTATGATCCTGTTAACCATGAAAAAATGGTTCGGTTACGCTTAGAGAAAGTTAAGCGTGTTGCAGACGACATTCCCGAACAGGAGGTTACTACAGGGGTTCCGGAAGGAGACCTTGTTATTGTGGGATGGGGTTCAACCTATGGAGTTATCAGGTCTGTCGTTAAACAATTAGTTGAGCAAGGTTATTCTGTGGGGCATGTGCACATAAGGTACTTGAATCCCTTTCCATCCAACTTACAGGAGGTGCTTGGTAGGTTTAAGAAAATTCTTGTAGTAGAAATGAATATGGGGCAATTAGCCTTCCTATTAAGGGGCACGTTTTTGATGAATGTTTATCAGTTTAATAAAGTGCAAGGAGTTCCGATTACTGAAAGGGAATTAATGAGTGAAGCGTTGAAATTATTAAAGTGATGACAGGGACAACAGGAACGATTTTGAAGCCTTCTGACTTTCAGAGTTCTCAGGAGCCGAGGTGGTGTCCGGGATGCGGTGATTACGCCATCCTTAAACAGGTTCAGACGGTCCTTGCGGAAAAGGGCTATCAGCCACATGAGGTAGTGTTTATTTCCGGAATAGGTTGTTCATCACGGTTTCCTTATTATATGAACACATACGGAATGCACACAATACATGGTCGGGCACCAGCCATAGCAACAGGCTTAAAGGTTATGCGTCCCGACCTGAGTGTGTGGGTCATAACAGGCGATGGAGACGCCCTTGCAATAGGGGGCAATCACCTTATTCATGCATTGAGACGTAATGTGGACATTAATATCTTACTGTTTAACAATGAAATTTATGGTCTCACAAAAGGTCAATATTCACCAACTTCTGAGTTGTATAAGGTAACCAAGTCATCGCCGTGGGGTACTGCAGAAAATCCTTTTAATCCCGTGTTGCTTGCTTTAAGTGCAGGAGCCACTTTCGTTGCCAGAACAATAGATAGAGAGGTCAAACATCAACGTGAGATTCTAAAGCAAGCAGATGATCACAAGGGAGTGTCTTTTGTAGAAATATACCAGAACTGTAATGTTTTTAATGATGGAGCATTTGCAGATTTCACCGATAAAAAGAAACAGCCCGAGACAACTATATTTCTTAAACACGGAGAGCCAGCAATATTTGGCGTTAACAGAGATAAATGCCTTGTTGTAGAAAATGGTAGGTTAAAAGTTGTGAAGATAGAGCCTGAAGGCTCATTACCAGGGAATGTTTATGTGCACGATGAGACAAGTCTTGAAAAAGCGATGCTTGTGGCTTCCTTGTTCGGACCAGCAGAACATGTCCCACGTCCCTTTGGAGTATTTTATAGAGTTAGAAAACCTACATATGAGGAACAATTACGACAACAGCGGGACAGGGCAAAAGAAAAAATGGGAGAAGTCTCTTTACAAGACCTTCTGTATGGAGATGAAACATGGCAGGTAAAATGATAGAATTGGAAAAACGAGTTGGTTTATTACATTGGTTAAGGGAAAACATTGCACCGCAACGAAGAGAACGTTTAATTCCCATTATAAGAAAAGCAAAGGATGTTAATCCATGGTTTACCTTTGAACACATAAATATTGCCCTTGATGCATGGTATGATGCCCTGCAACCTGAAAAAATAGAACGTTGGCTACAGCCTTATGTAGAGTTATTGAATACTGAACGTGAATTGCTTACCATAGGGCTCGTTTTGCCCGGCAATTTACCTTTGGTGGGTTTGCATGATGTTATATGTGTTTTAATCAGTGGGCATAAAGCACAGGTTAAATTGTCTTCCAAAGATTCGGTTCTTATGAGATGGGTTTTAACTCTCTGGTATGAAGCAGAACCTTCCCTTCGGGATTACATACAGGAAGTGGACCAACTAAAGTCTGTTGATGCAATAATTGCCACCGGTAGCACTCATACAATGCGAGTGTTTAAGCAATACTTTGGCAAATATCCAAATATCATTAGAGGTTCAAGAACAAGTATGGCTATATTAACAGGTGAAGAGTCGGAAGATGACCTTATTAAACTTGGATATGATATTTTCACATACTTTGGGTTTGGATGCAGAAATGTTTCTTTCTTGATTGCCCCGGAGGGATACGACTGGAAAAAGCCCTTGAAAATATGGGACAACCATTTCGCTCATGTAAAACAACATAACCTATACATGAACAATTACGATTACAATCTGGCGGTTTTTCTTCTTAACAAGATTCCACACTTGCAGGGAGAAACTATATTATTACGAGAAACAGACAATGTTTTTTCACCAGTTAGTGTTTTGCACGTGTCATACTATAAGGATTTTAATGATGCCAGAAACAGAGTAGTTGAGTTATCATATACTATCCAATGTGTGGCTTCAAATATTGAAGACCTGCCCTATCGTGTTCCCTTAGGGAAAACGCAATATCCACAATTATGGGACTATGCAGACCATATTGACACCATGAAATTTCTTTTAGAAGAAGTATATGAAACCGTTAAGACTTAGATTTACAACAGATGAGCCTTTACATACGTTCATAGGTAAACATGAAGTTAAGGAGTTTATGTCAGGTCACCTTATATGGAATTGTTTCTGTGGGCATTATGTATGGACAGACTATGCCCCCCAAGTTAGTTTGTGCAGTTCCCCAGCCTAATGGAGATGTTGTGTTAACGTGGCAACCACAACCTTTCAACTGTGGTCCCGTTTACATTTATGCTTCAACGAATAGGAATGGTCCCTATACATTGCTTGCTTCAGTGCCCCTTAGTCCACCTACTTACACGCATGTGGGTGCTAATGCAAATTCACAGACATGGTATTATTACGTTACCGATGACCCATCGTGCAATGGAACACCCGTTATTTCATCGGACACATTAGATAGCAAACAACCACAACCACCTTTGATTAGGTCTGTCTCAGTGGAGTCCAACGATAGCGTGTTGATTAGATGGTATCCATCGTCTGAACCAGATGCTTATGCTTATGTTGTTTATGTCTATGATAGTGTGGCAGGCAATTTCTTGCCCCTTGATACCGTCCCCCATCCCGTTGATTCCTACTGGCACACTATAAATCATCCCCTTAGACCAGTGGAAGCAAGTCAACATCCAGAGACCTATACCATTGCCTTAATGGATAGTTGTGGAACAATAGGTCCCCTACAGGACTCTACACACACCACTATTTTCCTTAAGACATCAATAGAAAGATGTAAGGAGCAGGCAGTAATGAACTGGACTAATTACCGTGGCTTTAACGTTTCTGATTACTTCCCAACGTGGTCCATAAATCAAAACACATCGGCAGAAAATATTGGAACAGATACAACATATACTATCGCACTACAAAGAGAAAAGGATACTTTATGTACACGTGTTTATGCAACTGTTAACACAGATAGAGTGTCATCTAATAGAGTGTGTCAGATAACAGAGTTTGTTAAGTCCCCAGATATATTTAAGATAATGGTTGCCACTGTGGACATTGATTCAGCAGTTCGTCTCATCTGGTATGTGGATAGCACTGCAGACCTTGCCAGAATGGTTATCCGCAGACAGGAGTATAATAATAGTTCGCCCCTTCCAGTAGAGAACATTCCATGGACACGGCAAAGTGTTTATCAATACGTGGATTCTCTCACTGACCCCACCATAGCACCAGTGTATTACATCATTGAAGCAGACGACAGTTGTGGACGCAAGTACATAACCGATAACTTTGCAAGGACAGTCCATTTAAAAGTCAAGGCTTCTCAGGCTTTTGTCAACTTCCTTGAGTGGAATAAATATGAAGAGTGGACGGGAACACCCCGAATTCAATATGTCTGGAGAAGGATAGATAATCAGGACTGGAAAGTGATATACACCCTTGACTCTTCAGTGACAACCTTAACGGACGAAATAAGAACCAGAAACAGTGAAACAGGACTTTTCTGTTATCGTGTGTGTATTGAAGAGGAAAATAATCCATATGTTCAAGATTTGCAAGCCTGTTCCCCTGTCATTTGTGATTATCAAAAGGTAGTTATATATATGCCTAACGCTTTTGACCCAACTACAGGAAGTGTGTTTAAACCTATCATGAGATATGACCAGTGGATTGAATATGAATTCCGCATATACAACCGCTATGGGCAAATTGTCTTTGCGACCACTGACCCAACACAGGGATGGGACGGAACATATAGAGGTAACAAAGTCCCTGCAGGAACATACACCTATCAAATCATTGCCAAACACTCAAATGGAACGGAGTATGCCCGTTCGGGTTTCTTTGTAGTGGTTTATCCTGAGAATTAATGCTGTGTTATTCTATGCTTTGCAAATATTTTAAAAGTTTTTGAAGTTTTGGTTTAAGTGGAGGCAGTTCCGTCTTCACAACTTCCTAGATTATAGCAAGGTCAATCCCATGATACTCGTGTATTAACTTATCTCTCATTCCTGCAATATATCCATGGGATATCAGGAAATTTTTCTCTGATGTCTGGAGGAATCTTTTTGACGGCTTCACCAATTACTTCAAGGCTTCTAATGACGGCATTAATTGTTTTCTTGTCCTGAGAGAAAGAAAGAAAATCCATTCCTGCCGTGAATTCCTCAATATCGTTAGTGGCGTTTATAATATCCAATACGTAATCTTTATATGTTCGCTTCATATCATTATGACTTCATCAAGGATGTACTTTCCAATGTGTGGTTTTAAAGCATTTTTAGAAACAAGGTCCACTTTTCTGCCTAATAGTTGACTAAGATGTTCTTCCAATTCCAGAAATTTAAATAACCCTATAGGTTTTTCAAATTCAACCAATATATCTATATCACTGTCTTCCCTTGCTTCTTGCCTCACAATAGAACCAAATATACCAATCTCTTTTAAGCCGTATGCTTTTTTTTAGTCAGCTTTGTGTTGAGCTATAACCCTTGCTATTTCGTTCAGTTTCTTCATCTTACGTGTAGTGTTTCCTTTTTGAATTCCATTTTATGAAACATACTAATATCATCCAGAGTTCGCTATACTTGAAATAACTATATCTATTAGCTTTGTCCAAACAATTCCAGAATGAACGAATTAGAAATCCAGAAGTTGTTTTTGCCATATTTAACTAAGGAAGAAAAGATTTTATGGGTTGGACAGCCCGACCCTTCTGTACTTTTCACAAAAGCAGACTTCTTCCTTGTTCCCTTAAGTATTTTCATGTTAGCCTTTAGTTTATTCTGGTTTAGTATAGTGGCTTTTTCTAATGCACCGAAATTTTTCTTAGTTATAGGGTTATTTGTATTGTTAATTTCCCTATACTATTTTGTTGGGCGCTTTATTTATAAATACTACACACGAAAAAGAACCTATTATGCCCTTACTAACAAGAGGGTCCTTATACGTACAGGCAATAGCGTACAACAGCTGTTTATTGATTCTATCGCCACTATCACTTTGAAACTCAAAGAAGATGGTTCTGGAACTATCCAATTCAGCCATGTGCCTTTATCTCACGGGATGTATGTTAACACAGGACTTGAAATATTTCTTTTCGGCAAAGAAAAATCATACCCGGCGTTCTATGACATCCCAGATGCCAAAAGAGTGTACGAATTAATACTAACCCTACGGGACAAGCTAAAATCAAAAACTTGACCTAAGGAAACAAACCTTCTTCATTGTTAATGACAATGTCATATTTCTTTTTTGTTGTGAGTACTATTGTATAAGGTAAATTAACGATTCCACGGGCAGGAATCTGAACTTCCCACGTCAAAATATGATAATAGCCATCATAACTTATAAATGGTTCAGTTTGACTTTGTACATAAAAATCTATCAGAGAAGATCTAACAATCACATACATCACATATTTAACATTTATTGGTTTATTGCTATTATTTCGCAATGTGGCAATGTATCCAATTTCTTTTCTAATCTTGAACAAGCCAACCTTTTCTGTCGGGTCATAAAAGCTTGTTTGGGTGCTCACATAGTGGTTAGGAACTATGGGAGTTATAACAGTGTCTGTTATGCTTCCATAAATAGGAGTTTTCCTTTCACCAACAAGCATCCCATTATAATATAAAACCATTTTTGTTGAGATCAAAGGATAAAGAACTTTCACAGGAAAGACAGCCATTAAGTATGCAAACCTGCTCCCTGAAAAAGCATACCAATTCAGATTAAGGCTATCTGTGGTTTTTGTCATCACCAGTAGACTCTTGGTAATACCATCTTCTAATGTAACACCTTTCACTTTCACTATGTTTGTCATCTTTAAGGGAATAACTTTTCTGAGGGGCGATCTGTAAAACGAATACAAGGTGGGTTCACCCTTTTGATCTGTGGTTCTCTTAATCCTTTTTGTAAGACGGGCTTCCATAAAAAGTATTTTGGGATAATCTATATCCCGTTCGATATTCACTTCCTGATTAAACACTACATAGGAAGGATGATACACCACCGTTGTGTTTATCCAGTCAAATCCGGTCGTTTGATTCATTTTTATTATCCAATTTATCCTCATTTGAGATTCTTGTTTATCCATTATGTGCACTTCCATTACTGGTTCAACATCATATTCGTATGTGGTTATTCTCATTATCAACTTATATTGATTGGTTTTTGTAACATTTGGTCTTATGAGGATAACTGTCTGTTTGTCCTCGCCCGACAGTCCAGCATCGTTTAAGAATTTTTTTACCGATTCAATGTTTTGTTGCAGTTGCTTAATCTGTAATTCTATCTCGGTTTTTTCTTTAAAAAATTGTTCGGCAGTGGTTATTTTGTGTTAAATCCATTGGCTTGGATTAGCTTTTCCACCAATAACGTTAGTCACCTCAAAACTTCTTAATGCTAATTCTATAGCCTGTTTTCTAGCCTGAAGCCTAATCAATTCATTTTCCATTCTTTTTAGAGAATCCTGCCATATAAT
>WFXT01000013.1 GCA_015490475.1 Bacteroidota bacterium | reverse complement strand
ATCATAGGCATATTCTACCCAAACTGTTGGTTCATTATAAGTATATGCTATCAAGCGAGAATTATATCTTTTTGCCAGTGCTATTATTCCTTCAGGGGGCACATAAACCCCTCTAACACCACTTACTTTACCATCTTCTGTCACTCTGATTTGACGCCATTGGCTTATGTCCCAATTTTGACAGAAGGCACAGAAAAAATTACATCCCACTGTCCCAAGACTTAGAATCAACTCACCTGGCAGAAAATGAAACAGGGGCTTTTTCTCTACTGGGTCAATGTTTATGGCAGCAGGGTAGCCATAGACAGCAAGGTAGAGCTTTCCATTAATGTTTACTCTTACACCACATTTTCCGTTTTCGCCTGGTTTAATAGCGCACCAGTGGTGGCAGGCAGTACATTGAACATAGTTCTTCTTTAGTTTTCTATATAGAATTGCCTCATGTGGAATCACCCCTTCTTGTTCTTTCACTAATGCCATAATTTCTTAAATTTTTGTCCATTTTATTTAACGACGATTGAATAACACCAGTTCTTCCTGTAAAGTAGAATAAATTAGCCATAAAATAGGTGAGATATGTCAACTCCTCGTAATAGACGATTGGCAAGAATCTTTAAGGAAATGGCAGCAATGAGTGAATATCTTGGTGGAACAGAAAACATGTTCAGAGCACGAGTGTACGAAAAGGCAGCACAAATAATTAGCAGCTTGCCAGTGGATATAGAGGAGTATATGAAAGATCATGACTTGACAAAACTTCATGGAATAGGTAAGAGAACAGTGGAAAAAATCAAAGAATTCATAGAAACTGGAACAATAAAGAAGTATGAAGAGCTGAAGCAACAGGTTCCACCAGATTTTATAGAACTCATGGAAGTGCCCGGCTTAGGACCCAAAACATTAAAGACCTTACACGATGCTTTTGGAATAACTACTAAGGAAGAACTAATAGAAGTGCTAAAAAGTGGGAAGGCTGCACAATTGAAGGGATTTGGGCCCAAAAAGATAGAGAAAATCCTTCACGGCATTGAACTTCTGCAACAATCCAGAGAGAGAATTCTGTATTGGAAAGCGCTTCAGATTGCAAGAGTTTTAATGGCAGAGCTAAAGGAAGCTGTAGGAGATAGAATTCTCAGTATGGAAGTGGCAGGTAGTGTCCGTAGAGGTAAAGAAACAATTGGCGACATTGATATTCTGGTCAGTGCCGACAGGAAACATCATCACGAAATAATAGAAGCATTTACAAAGCTGCCTTCCGTTAAGGAAGTGATTTTGGCTGGAACAACAAAGGCAAGCATTATCTCTGATGAGGAAGATAGGCAGGTTGACCTGAGAGTGATTGTGCCCGATGAATGGGGGGCTGCACTGCAATATTTCACTGGAAGCAAGGAACATAATGTAAGAGTCAGAGAAATAGCCCGAGAGAAGGGCTTGAAGATAAATGAATACGGAGTATTCAGAATTGATACCAATGAGAAAATTGCTGGTAAAACAGAGGAGGAAGTTTATGAGGCTATCGGTATGCAGTGGATACCCCCTGAAATGCGAGAGAATAGAGGAGAAGTAGAGCTTGCTATACAGCGTAAAATTCCCACTTTGGTTTCTTTGGAAGATGTTAAAGGCGATATGCAGTCTCATTCTGAATGGAGCGACGGTTCACTACCAATAATTAAAATAGCAGATTTTCTTATGAAAAACTTTAAATACGAATACTTTGTGTTGACTGATCATTCTCAGGCAGTTCGTGTAGCAAATGGGCTAACCCCAGAACGATTCCTAAAGCAAATTGAAGAAATCAAAAAAATAAATGCCGAACTGGGAACAGATTTTGTTAAGGCAGCAGCAGAAGTGGACATCCTACCAGATGGAACACTTGACCTCCCCGACGAAATACTTGAAAAACTGGACTTTGTCGTAGCATCAATACATTCACATTTCAATAGGGATAATACAGACAGGATAATCAGGGCGTGCATGAACCCCTATGTGCATGTTATAGGACATCCCACGGGTAGAATAATAGGACAACGAGACCCTTATCCACTTAATTTTCCCCAAATTATTGAAACATGCCTTAAAACAGGAACTGCCCTTGAAATAAACGGACAGCCTGACAGGATGGACCTTTCTGACACCCTTGCTTTTGAGGCACGGCAAGCAGGAGTAATGTTAACCCTTGCCACAGACGCACACTACAATAGCAACTTTTATTACATGGAAATTGCCGTCAAAATAGCACGACGAGCATGGTGCACACCAGACAATATCCTCAACACCAGATCATGGGAAGAAATTGAAGAATGGAAGGAACGAAAAAGGAAATTGCTTAAGACCATTTAGCGAAAGTGAAAGAGTCTATTTATATACTGGGTTTGTCCTTTTCTTCTTCATATT
>WFXT01000012.1 GCA_015490475.1 Bacteroidota bacterium | reverse complement strand
GGCGACGGCATAAAGGGAGAAGACATAACGCCTAATATAAAAACTATAAGGACTGTTCCTTTGCAGGCTAAATTTTCCAGAAAGGGCATCAGAAGAGCCGAGATAAGAGGAGAGGTTGTCATATCAAAGGAACATTTTCGTAAAATGAATGAGGAGAGGGAGAAGGAGGGTTTAACGCCACTGGCTAATCCCAGAAATGCTGCCGCCGGGTCAATAAGACTTCAAGACCCCAGAGAGGTTGCCAGAAGACCTCTGGTGGCTGTTGTATACCAAATTTCTTATGCAGAGGATTCAAACGGAAATAATATTCTCGGAGATAAGATAAAAACTCATTACGATGCAGTGAGACTATTGCACGAGCTGGGATTCTTTACACCATATCCAGAAATGAAAGTCTTTGATAGCATAGAGGATGTTATTGCATATTGTCAGGAATGGGAAAACAAACGACAGGAATATCCTTATGAAGTGGATGGAATGGTTATCAAAGTTAATGAAATATATCTCTATGAAAAACTTGGTTTTACAAGCCATCATCCAAGATGGGCAATAGCCTACAAGTTTAAAGCCAATCAAGCAACCACCCGGTTAAGGGATGTTATTTTTCAGGTGGGTAGAACAGGTATTGTTACGCCAGTAGCTAAACTGGACCCTGTACAGGTGGGTGGAGTAATCGTTTCTTCTGTGTCATTGTTTAATGAAGATTTTATTCGTCAGAAAGACATAAGAATTGGAGACCTTGTGTTGGTAGAAAGGGCTGGAGAGGTTATTCCTTACATAGTCAAAGTTATCAAGGAAGCACGCACTGGAAATGAAAAACCAATTGAATTTCCCAAGAATTGCCCCAGTTGTGGTTCCCCATTGGTTAAAGAACCGGGAGAAGCCTTCTGGAGGTGTATTAATGTAAACTGCCCGGCTCAAGTAGTGGAAAGGATAATTCATTATGCATCAAGGGATGCTATGGATATTGAGGGACTGGGTGAACAAACTGTCCGCCGCTTTTATAAAGCGGGAATAATAAAAACGATACCGGATATTTATCGCATGGACTATGAGAGAATAATTCGTCTGCCTGGCTTCGGAGTCAAGTCCGCACAAAATCTTAAAAAGGCTGTTGAAGAAAGCAAGCATCGGGACCTTGATAGGCTTATTTATGCCCTTGGGATCCCTAATGTCGGTAAAGTGACTGCTAAGATGTTGGCTCAGCAGGTCAAGGAAATATTTGAGTTTTTTGACTGGCAGGTGGAGGATTATATGAAACTTCCCGATATAGGTCCAAAAGTAGCAAGGAGTATATATGACTTCTTCCACAATGAGTCAAATCGCAAAATGATAGAGGAACTTGCTCAACTTGGAGTTAATGTAAAAAGGTTAGAACAGGAAGAAGAAAAGCCCAAGGAGGGACCATTTGCAGGACACGTGGTGGTATTCACAGGAGAATTGGACTGTTGTACACGAAGAGAGGCATCCAGATTGGTCGAAGAACTGGGAGGGAAAGTTGCCAGTTCCGTGTCAAGAAAAGTTACCTTGCTTGTGGTTGGTAAGAACCCCGGTTCTAAACTACGTAAGGCTCAGCAATTGGGTATCAAAACCATAAATGAAGAGGAATTTCTTAAAATGATTGGAAGGAAATAGGCTCTTGCTTGAGTCTATACTTATTTTGTTCTCGTTCTTGCTTTTGCCCATGCTATGATGTGATAAGCGTATGACACAAGTAGTAAAGCAATCCCAACCAGTATCGGTAGAGAAAGAATGCCAAATAGGTATAGCTTGCCTGTAGTGGTGAATTCCTTTATCCCACTTATTTTACCAATTCTGTCGTACAGTTTGTAGAAACTAAATCCCACGAAAATCAAGAGAACATAAGTAACAAGTCCCAGAACGATAGCTTTGAAACCCATGTTTTTAACCACTGTCCATAACCCCTGCCAGCTAACTTGTCCGTTGTTGATTACCAGATGTATTGCATCACTGTTTTTGATAAACAGAGCAATTACCACAATTGAAATTATCATAACTAAACCAGTGATTGCAATAAAAAACACAAACAATCCAGCATATTTCTTTATTTCCGTGTCATCCCATTCAAAGCCCAATTTGAAGTAACTAACAATTAGGAGAAGTGTTCCTATCGTTCCAATAAAGGAACCAACATATTGAAGTATGAAAAGTTCAATCAGGTAACCAGCAAGTGATAGGATAATACCTAATAAACCCAAAGTTGCTACAGCTCTTGAAATTTCTCTGGTTCCCACTGTTTGGCTATATTCCATCTTTATAAGTTTTTTAGGCAAGTAGCAATCAATACACTAACTTATGCTTATGCAAGGTTAAAGTTACATTATATAATTCTTTTAATATTTCTATTTGGTGCCTATGCTTTTTGCAAATTTGGTTTTGTAGAAGATTCTTGACTTCCTTAATTAGAGAGAACAAAAACGTTATCAGGACATAGCATAAATTAGATATAGGTATAAATGCGTGCTATTTAATCTATACAGTTTCAGTTTCTACACTACTTTCCTTTGCCTTTGACCATGCTATGATATGAAATACTGCACCAATGATCATGATTACAAAACCTATCAATATGAATGAAGTTAAGGTACCGATAAGAAACAATAAACCTGTTGTTTTGAACTGTGAAATTCCACTAATACTTGCTATGTGAGCATATAGGTAGTAAAAAATTATCTTGACTGCTAGGTATATAAGGAGTACAAACAATGCAGCAAAGAAGGCACCGATTCCCAGCCCAGCGAATAGCCCAGCTAAAATATTACCTACATTGGCAGTACCATCATTACCCATAACAGCACCTATACCGCCTGCAGCTACCACAGAGCCGGCTATAATAATCCCAACTATGATACTAGCAATAATAGTGGCAACGAGGCCTATTACATACCATTTACTCAGATTCCTTAATTTCTCGTCTTGCCATGCTTTAGCAAGTCTGAAGTATGAAATGATTAACATTATAGTCCCGACAAGGGATAACAGAGAACCAAGGGTTCCTATGAACGGTATGATGCTAACTACAAAGCCAATTACTTCAAACAACACACCCATGAACCCCAAGTTGGCAACTTCCCTTGGAAATGGCTTCCTTACAATGGCACTTTCGTACGTCATCTCACTATAATTTTTCTGTGGCAAAGTTAATAAAAATTATTTTTTCGCATATAATAGTAACCAGTAAAAGCCATTAAAAATCACAATTCCTTTCTGGACATTGAAGATTGAGTCCACAAGGGCAAAGCCCACTATTGCAATGAAAAAAGTGAGCATGGTTCCATTTTTGATGTGCAAAGCAAAATAGACAAGAAGGGTAAGCCATAAAAAGAGTGGAATTATTCCTGCTCCAAGGAGGAATTCAAGGAACTGGTTATGTGCATTAAGGTTTTTGCGGGCAGGAAGTTCAAAACCTTTTTCTATGTAGCATTTTTTGAGGGCAGGCTTAACATCTGTTGTGCCCAAGCCGAATAAAACAATGTCTGGATTGTTCTTTATTACTTCAACAGCACATGTCCACACTTGCAACCTTACTTCATTCCCTTTCAGCACGTGCGTCATTCTGTGTTTAATGGCACTATTGTTCAAAAAGGCGACTAAGAGACCAGCAGATATGGTTATAAGTGTTACTATAAGTTTAAAATTTCTCTGTTTAACAGTTTCAAATGTAATCCCTGAAATTATGGCTATCAAAAAGATAACGGCAAGACGTGAAGCGGATTGCCATAAACCAAAAATTAATAAAGCAAGTGCTATTGCTCTTATCAGGGAAAGACGTTCCTGAATTGCTCTAATTAAGATGATAGCAGTTGACAGTGTAAGCATCAGAGCAAATAAGTTAGGATGAAGATTAATAAGTGAAGTGAATTCAACATAAGTTTCACGGAGAGCAAGGTCAATAAATGAAACGTCTCTATTTAGCCATTTGTGAAATAACATTACTTCTGCCAAAACAAGAATAATTAAGGTTCCTGCAACAAATGAATTTTCAAGGTTTTTAACTTGCTCTTGGGCAGATAGAATAACAGGACTAATAACAACAGGAAAAATGATAAATGGCAATTTCTGTATAATATCTTCAATTCCAGAGAAAATGTCTGCCGAAGAAAGCCCACCTATTATTATCATAATAAACAGCATAAAGGATGCTAAAAATGGAATTTTATGTTCTCGGAATCCTGTTCTAACAATGTTTATAGCAACTGACTTGTCATATAGATAGTTAATGAGCCATATTAGAACACTTATCCATATTGCCAGTGTGTTTATAAAGTTGGGTAAGGCAAATGAGGAGAATAGTAACTTGAGGTGTCTGTTGTGCCAACAGTTCCAGAATGTGTCCGTCCTGCTCACGCAATAAGGTCCTTATATTCAGGATGCTTTTCTAAATAGCGTTTGACGTATGAGCACACAGGTATCACTTTGAGGTTGTGTGTCTTTGCAAATTCAAGGGCTGTTTTAACCAGTTGTCCAGCTAGCCCCCTGCCCCTTAATTCTTCGGGTACAAAAGTATGTGGGAATACAATAGTATTAGCATCCTTAAAGAAGTATTCACACACGGCTTCTTTGCCGTCAATTTCCACATAAAATTTGCCTGCATGTTTAACCTCTGGTTTGTTTTCTGTCATGTTTACTTAACATTTTCCATCAAAGTTAAGACACTCATATACAAAGTGATACGTTGAATAACAATAAAGGGAGATAATTGTTAAGTTGCAGAAAATAGAAAAGAAAACAATCTTTTGGGCAACTCTCATTCATGGCACCCCCGTATTATACTATTTTCTGTTCACTATTTTCTGTTCATTGTTGATACCATAGATTGGTATATATGTTCTATGACTGCTTATGTTCTGTTTGTGATGTTTTCGTTGGTTATAGCATACCAGATTATGTGGAGAAAACTACGCAACTATTACATGGACAATCATCTCGGGCTGTTTGTGAAACATATACTTAATTATCGTCATTACAATCGGCTTTTAGCTAACTGGATATATGTGAAAGGTGTAATGGACGAGAATTTTGCTATGTTGATTTATGAAAAGAACAAACATAAGAATGACAGGGACCCTTTTTGGCATGTGCGTATTAGTGTCCTTTTGAGATGAATTTATCATATTTTCTGGGCTACATTTATAACGTTTTGCTTTTTATTGGTTGGTCTTGCAGCAAAAATATTTTTTAGACTTGCTGCGATTTCTTGATTAATTGATTTTTGTTTGAGCATAAATTTGCGTGTAGCCGCGTCAATTTAGCAATTAGCCATTTTCATTTAAGTTTGCTAATGCTATGACGCAGATGGAAAAACCAAAGAAGGTTACCACATACACCCTGAAGCAGATGAAACAGGCTGGCATTAAGATAGCCATGCTCACTGCATATGATTATTCCACGGCAAGGATTCTGGATGAAGCAGGCATTGACGTCATTCTGGTTGGTGATTCGGCAGCCAATGTTATGGCGGGCTATGAGACCACTCTTCCTATCACCCTTGACCAGATGATTTATCATGCCCAGTCTGTGGTTAGAGCAGTGAAAAGGGCAATGGTTGTCGTTGACCTTCCCTTTGGAACCTATCAGGTAAATCCTGAGGAGGCGGTGCGTGCCGCCATTCGTATTATGAAGGAGAGCGGTGCCCATGCTGTGAAATTAGAAGGAGGCAGGCAGGTGGCAGAGGCAGTGAAGAGAATAGTGGATGCAGGGATTCCTGTCATGGGACATCTTGGCTTGACACCCCAGTCTATATATCAATTTGGAACATATAAGGTAAGAGCAAAAGAGGAGGAAGAAGCACGTCGCCTAAAAGAGGATGCTCTGTTGCTTCAAGACATAGGCATTTTTTCACTTGTTCTGGAGAAGATTCCTGCAACACTGGGAAAAGAAGTAACCGAAATGCTCAAGATTCCCACTATTGGTATTGGAGCAGGCAAATGGACAGATGGTCAAGTGCTCGTTATCCACGACATGCTGGGCATAACAAAAGAATTTAATCCCCGTTTTCTGCGTAGATACGCCAATCTTTATGATGAAATATTTAATGCTGTGCAACGTTATATAAAGGATGTTAAAGATGGAGACTTTCCGTCTGATAAAGAACAGTATTAAAGTCCTTCTGTTTCTCTGTTGGTTTGCGAGTGATTTTATTAATGCTCAGCACAAACCGTTAGACACTCTTGTTCTTACTGGTGCCTTCGGTGAAATAAGAGGTTCACATTTCCATGCTGGTTGGGACCTTTCAACATTTAACAAAGAGGGTTTTCCTGTCTATGCTCACGACTCTGGATATGTTTACAGACTCAGAATTTCGCCATATGGGTATGGAAGAGCGGTATATATAAAGCATCCTGATGGTTCCTTCTCTGTATATGCCCATCTTCGTAAGTTTTCAAAACCTTTAGAGAATTATCTTCAGAATTACCTGCGGAGACGCAAAACTAATATTGCTGATATTTATCCCCCTGCTGGTAAGTTAGTTGTGAAGAAAGGAGAAATAATAGGATTTTCTGGTAATAGTGGTTCAAGCACTGGTCCCCACCTACATTTTGAACTTCGCAACGAGAGGGAAGAGCCGCTTGTGCCAACACATTTCGGATATGTGCTTTCTGACAACAAGAAACCTCAATGGAAGTGGGTTAGATTTTTTTATCCCTATCAGTATTTACAGAATGGAGACACTGCCTATGCTGTTTTGACACCGCTTTTTGCCTTGTCCCCGTCTAAGTTGCACGGCAGACTTGTGGAAGTGCCTTATCGTAAGGTGGTCATTGGTTTTAAGGGTTTTGATTTAGTTGGAGAGCGTACCACTGGAGTGGCACGGTGGTTCCTCATTCTGGATGGAG
>WFXT01000011.1 GCA_015490475.1 Bacteroidota bacterium | reverse complement strand
AGATAATGTATCCATTATCTGCTACAAGAGCTGAATCGTACCAGTTGCCATCAAAACAAAAAGAAAATGGAAAGGGAATCCATTGATTGGAATATTCGTCATCGGGATCATCAAAAGTACCTTTTAGTGACGTACCACTAAGGTATCCATTGGGTGGATCCGTATATGTAATAGAAGTGATTGTATAATTCATCTGACATACTGAAGTATGAGCATTGGGGACTGGCGTTATATTAAGCTTAAAATTGGAACAGGTGGGCGAGGGAAGATAGTCTAGCAGAAGATAGTAGGTTCCTGTGTCCAAATAGACACAATTGGAGGCGGTATCCCCTGAGCCACTGGTAGCACTGGCAATGCAAGGAGGAAAAATTATAGGTCCGCCTCCGCAACTGGCAGGAACATTGTCGGATAGGAACCAACCAATGTAGCCATTTCCATCCGTATTAATAGCCGTTATATCATATCCTCCTGGGATTGCAATCCGAAGTTCGTACACATAATCTTCGCCGGCGTCATAGGAGGAACTGCAGGAGTTGGCACCATCGGGAATGTCATCCCCAGCACCACAAGTAGAACCTGTTTGACTATATGGAAAAGAACTGACCACGAAGTCTGGTGTAATTGCTGATGGGGTAGAGATTTGCCAGTTCAAGGTTCCTGTACCCACATCATTACAGGAAGTAGAACCCCATTCATCAATCACAATATACACAGTTTGCGTTGATCCTGTGTTGTTAGTCCACGTATGTACAAAAGCATCATTGTCAGAACAGGTTATCTCTGTACCCACTCCTGGACAGCCATTTATGTAAGTATATCCAACTACATCAAAGTTGTCATTGGACACCCACCAGCGCAGGCACTGGCCATCGGGAACATCTATCTGAAACACCTTATCTAATCCGCATGCACTTGTACAGGATGCATCATAATCACCAGTACAATAATTTAAATCAAAAGTAATAGAACCTGACGTACCTGATAACACAATAGCGGAAGCACAGTCATCTCCTGTACATGTAGGACAAGGAGGTGGATTGTTATCAAACACCAGACACCATCCTTCCAATGCGCCAACATCTCCTCCTGCATCGTCGCAAACTTCCAATGTCCACGTGCCATCGGCATTTTGGCCATTATTAACCTGACTCAAACATCCCTCAGGTTGATAAACGCCAGTTGCAGGGTCTGTATCTGTCCATGATGTAATGGAAGTGGCTGCACTCATGTCAAAACAAAGCATCTGTCCAGTAGAACAACCGGCTCCAAAATCGTCACCGAGGCTTCCGTTGTCTGTAGACAATTCCACACGTGTGCCATCTGGTGCAACGAGGTACATGTCAATGTCTGCCCGATAGGTGTGTGTTAAATATACGCAAACCTGCGTTAGGCCGAAAGAACTGTTAATAGTGCCTACACCGCTCACATTAATCGTATAAGTCTGATAAGTTGGGCATCCAGCATCCGGGATGCTTAGATTAGCGGGACAACCAGAGGAACAAATAGTAGTCTGCCCATTACTACTAATAGGAAATAAACTCCCGATGCTCAATCCAGTGAGAAGAAACAATCTTCTCACCGCCAGGATGATTTTTATCTCCATAATTACAAAGATACAAAAAATTTTAATACCCGCTCAAAGATACCTTTGAAATAACACTACTAAATCGTATCATGCCTATCGCAATATAATTAGGCACTCAATCATAACACTTCACATAAGTGGCGCCCATGTAAATTCGTTAGGTAGCAAAATGGCTGTCTATGACATTTTCTGATTATCTTAAGAAAAGTATTTATCTGAAGATCTTTGTCATCGCTCTCATTGGGGTTTTGCTTTACATACCCAAAGCAATGATTCAATCTTTAATAAGTGAAAGACAGACAAGGCAACAGGAAGTTTATGAAGAAGTAAGTTCCAAATGGGGCAAAGAACAGACAATAATCGGACCCATAATAGCCATTCCATATACTACAAGCATTGAAAATTCAAAACAAAAGTGGTTATTTGTCCTACCGACAGAACTGTCTATAAAGGGAAACATTTCCACAAAGAAAAGGCATAGAGGCATCTATGAAGTTGTTGTCTATACTGCCAAACTAAGTTTAGAGGGTACCTTTAAAGAATGGGATTTTATAAAAACAGACACCCTTAAAACACACTATCATCTTGACAAAGCAGTATTATTTCTGGGTATTAGCGATTTGAGGGGCATACAAAATCAAGTTACGATTATATGGAATGATGAAAACTTCACATTCAATCCCGGCTTGATATCTGGAAATGGGATTAACAGTGGCATTAAAACTGCTATCCCTATAAAAATTAACGAAGACTCTTCTTATAAGTTTTCCATTGAACTGCTTGTAAACGGCAGTAAAGGACTCTATTTCGTTCCAATAGGCAAGACTACAGATGTTATTTTAGAATCACAATGGCAACATCCCAGCTTCACTGGAACATTCCTTCCTGATAGCCATACAGTAACAAGTAGTGGTTTTACAGCTCACTGGAATATTCTACATTTGAACAGGGGCTTTCCACAGAAGTGGAGGGGGTCATCACATATGCTTCCTGATTGGACATTTGGAGTGGAATTATTGGTCCCGACAGACCACTATCAAAAATCTTTGCGTGCAGTTAAATATGCCATATTAGTGATAGGACTTACTTTTCTGGTCTTCTTTTTTGTAGAAGTTCTACGTAAAGTCTTCATTCATCCTATGCAATATATTTTGGTTGGCATTGCACTTATAGTTTTCTACACTCTATTACTTTCTATTTCAGAACACATCAATTTCAATTTCGCTTTTATAGTCTCTGCACTTGCAACCATATCACTTGTAACTTTATACATGAAAGCAATACTTAATTCCTTAAAAATCGCCTTATTAATATCAATATTTCTAACTCTCATATATGT
>WFXT01000010.1 GCA_015490475.1 Bacteroidota bacterium | reverse complement strand
CTTGTGGACTTCCTTGGTCCAAGTTGGGGCGAAACACAATTTTATGCCCTGCCTGTGAACTAAAGCATTTTTAGAATTTTCCATTTAGCCATAGTGATCAGGTAATACATAGCAGGAATAACTATCAGAGTGAGCAAGGTTGAGAAAGAGAGTCCGAAAATAACTGTTAGTGCCAGAGGTCCCCAATAAGCAAAGTTCCTTCCCCCAAAGTATATTTCAGGTTTTAGATCTGTCAACAAACCAACAAAATCAATGTTGAAACCTATTGCAAGTGGAAGCATGCCTAAGACAGTGGTAATAGCAGTGAGCAGGACAGGACGCAGACGCATCTTGCCTGCATAGACAATAGCATCTATGAGTTCTTCCCTACTTAACTCTTCTGTTTGTTTCTCTTTTCGCTTCCTGTCAATTGTTAAATTGGTATAGTCAACAAGAACAATAGCATTGTTTACTACTATTCCAGCGAGGGCTATTGCTCCTATCATGGTCATGATGACAACCACGTCCATGCCAGTCAATGCTATCCCCCATAAAACACCAGTTATACTGAAAATTACGCTAGCGAGAATAATGATCGGTTGGGAATACGAGTTAAATTCAGTAACCAAAATGAGGAGTATTAAAAACAGGGCTATAGCAAATGCTTTGGTCAGGTAATCAACATTTTTTTGCATTTCTTCTTGCTCTCCTGTGAAGCGATAGGAAATACCAGCTGGAATATGCATCTTGCTCAGGTGTTTCTGCATAACGTTGATAATTTCTGGTGCTCCATAACCTTTCTCTACGTTGGAATAAAGCAATATGTAGCGCTTTCCATTTTTGCGATAGATAGCATTGAAATCACTTATATGCCTGAATGAAACGACATTAGCCAGTGGAATTAATGAGTTTCGTGACATGTCAGGAACTTTGAGAAGTTTTAGCAAGTCGGTGTTATATCTATAGTCGGGATGTAATCTGACATTTATGGAATGGTCTTCTTCCAGATAGTTGATTGTGGACGCTTCGCTACCATGTAGGGCAGTGCGCAAAGTTAATGCAACCTCTTTGGCACTTAAACCCAAATGATTGACAGCATCCCTATCAATTAGAGCAATACTCTGAGGATAAGTTCTATTGACGTTCATTTGAAGACCTTGTAAGCCGGAAATAGCCACAGAGTCAAAGTATTCCTTTACATACCTTGCGAACTGGTATAGTGTGGTATAATCATCACCATACAGTTCAAGACTAATGGGGTATCCCATAGGGGGCTTATTTTCCAGTTTTCCTGTGTAGAGATTTATTCCTGCTCTGTTGCCAAGCATCATATTTATAGTGTCCATTATGGCATCTGAATTGATACCTCTTTTATATCTATCAAGTGAAAAGTCAATAGTTATTTTGCCTTTGTTTCTGGTCTTGCCCGGCTCTATGCCTCTGTGTATGTCATAAGCCCCTTTGCCAACCTGTTCAATGATTGCTGTTATTGCCGTGGAATCATAACCCCGAGAGTAAACATAAGCATAAATTTTTTGTGCCAGATTCCTCGTGAAAGAGTCTGTTACAGTAATATCCACACCTTCGGGAAATTCAATAAACACGTATCCCTGATCTGCTTGGACATTAGGAAAGAAATGAACGTGAGGCTTTCTTAAAATTAGGGCTATAGCGCCTCCTATGAACATGAGGACACTGGCAAGCAAAACTAAATATGGGCGATATCCTGAAAGAAACCATGTTAAATGTCTGGCATATATTGATTCAAGCCATGGAAGCAAGATCTTCTGAAAAAACTTAACAAGTTTGTGTATGTATAATTTGTACAACAACACCAGAAGAGAAGCCAGAGTAATAGTAATGCCAGTAGCAGTGAGCACTTCTTTTATTTTGTTAGAAACTATACCAGTCCTTGAAATACCAATGACACCAGTTCCTATTAAAACCAGTATTAAAAGTGTGAGTATAGTAGTTTTTTTACTGGTTCTTGTCTTGATAAGTTGAGCAGGCTTTTCTGTGTAACGCACTATAAATACTGGATTTATAATCAGGGCTACTATTAGTGAACCAGAGAGTACTGAAATTAGAGTTATGGGTAAATAAAACATAAAGTCGCCAATTATGCCCGGCCAGAATCCCAATGGCAGGAATGCCGCCACTGTTGTGGCAGTGGATGTTATTATTGGAACGGCAACCTCTCCAACGCCATATTTAACAGCGTTATATAGGTCATAACCACGTTCCCTGAATTTGAGAATGTTCTCTACAATTACAATACCATTATCTACAAGCATTCCCAGAGCCAAAACCAGTGCAAAAAGAACAGGCGTATTAAGTGTAATTTCAGACAGATATAGAAT
>WFXT01000009.1 GCA_015490475.1 Bacteroidota bacterium | reverse complement strand
TTTGAAGCCAAGCATCACGCTCCTTTTTCAACTTATTATATTCATCAATTTTGTCCACTGGCAACTTATTCATTTGATCAGTGATTTCTACTGCCTTGTTGTAGTATAGGGCTCCAAGACTATAGTTAGCATCAAAAAGGTCATCATTAAGGGATAGGGCTTTTTTATATGCTTTTTCTGCCTCTTCAAAATTACCTTGTTGTTCATAGATGGAACCTTTGATTATATAAAGCATAGGGTCTGACGTGTCCTTTTTGATAGCTTCATCAATCAAGGGCAATGCTTTTTCGCTTTCCCCACGCATAAGATAGATATTAATTTGTTTCCTTATCAAATCAATATCAGTAGGGAATTTTTGACGTCCTTCTTGGATAACCTTTTCAGCACCGTCAATATCGTTCTTACCCACCAAGTATAAATAAGCAAGAGTATTATAAATTTTTGCGGTTTGCTTACCTGCCTTTAACAGGGCTTCATAGGCAGAAATAGCTTCATCAATCATTTGGGCATTGTATGCAGAGATAGCAGCGGCTTCCAGAAATGACGTGTCTCCTTTAAAAGAATTATCGCCATTTAATTTGGCTAATAAACTTTGAACTTTATTACCTTTCATAAAATAATCGTAAGCGCTTTGAAAATCGCCGTTGTTATAGGCTTGAACTCCCTGATTATATAGATATTGAACTAATAAAGTCAACTCCCCTCTAATATCTTCTGAATAGTTACCCTTTGTGTCCAGTTCAATTGCTTTTTCATAGGAAGCAAGGGCAGTGTCCATTGGTGAAGGAACAAGGTTTTTAAACTTATCGCTTTGAGAAATGCGACCATAGATTACTGCTCTGTAATACCATGTTTTGGCTTTCCCTTTTGTTTGTTCATGTTTTATTGCCTTATCTATTGCTTCACGTGCCTTATCCAATTCTTCATGTTGCAAATGATTCCATGCCGTTACCACTGCAGAATTCTGAGCATTAACCACTATTGAGAAAGCAAGTGCCAAGAGCCATTTAATTCTCGCTATTTTCTTCATGACCTTCAGATTTTGGTTGTTGAGTTTCTTTATTCAACTGATGTGTTGTGTCAAAAAGTGTGCCAGAAACAGGATTTTCTGTTCTGATGAGTGCCACAGATGTGACCTTATCGTCTGAATTCAAGTTAATTAGTCTAACTCCCTGTGTGTTACGACCCAACACAGGAATGTTCTTTACTGTTTGTCTTATGGACATTCCTTTTCGTGTGATGATTACTATTTCATCTGTATCATAAACAGAACGTGTTACTGCCAATGGTCCCGTCTTATCAGTTATTTTAAGGGTTTTAACTCCTTTACCCCCTCGCTTAGTCTTTCTGTAATCACTAACTTCAGAGCGCTTACCATATCCCTTTTCTGAGACAGCCAATATTTTTAAGAAATCATCTGTGATTACGGACATTCCCACCACTTCGTCGCCCTCCTCAAGCCTCATGCCTCGGACCCCAGCAGCAGAACGTCCCATTGGTCTCACCTCACTTTCGTCAAACCTGATAGCCTGTCCCATTCGGGAAACAATAACAATTTCATTGGAACCATTCGTAATTTGAGCAGAAACTAAACTATCTCCTTCCTTGATAGTAATTGCCTTTTTACCTGTTGAACGGATGCTCTTGAACTCTGTGAAAGGCGTCTTTTTAACAACTCCTTGCTTGGTTACGAAGAACACGAACAAATCATCCCGTTCAAGGTTTTCCCTTTTAATGGGAATATGTGCAACAATCTTTTCTCCCTGTGGCAGGCTAATAAATTGCGTGATGTGTCGTCCTCGTGCCGACCGATGCATCTCGGGAATCTTATAAACAGGGATACTATACACTACTCCTGAAGAACCGAATAAGAATAGTATATCATGCGTATTAGCGACAAAAGCATGTTCAATGAAATCCTCATCTTTAACATTAGCGCTACTTGCCCCTTTGCCTCCCCGTTGTTGCCGTCTATATGAAGTTATTGGAACTCGCTTAACATATCCTTGATGGCTAATTAGAATTACTACATCCTGTTCAGGGATAAAGTTCAATTCGTCCTCATCACCTTCGTCTGTAAATGGTTGAATTTCTGTTTTGCGTTCATCACCATATTTCTTTTTGATTTCAAGCATTTCCTCCTTAAGCAGTTGATACCTCAGGTCTTCCTCACTAAGAACCCGCTTATAAAATGCGATCTTTTCAACAAGTTCCTCATATTCCTTTTGAAGTTTTTCTCTTTCCAGTCCAGTAAGTTTTTGAAGTCTCATATCAAGTATAGCCTTGGCTTGCACCTCCGTAAAGTCAAATTGCTTCATCAAACCATTCTTGGCTTCTTCTGGCGTATGTGAACTCCTGATAAGATTAATTATTTCATCCAGATGGTCAAGGGCTTTTAGCAGCCCCTCAAGGATATGTGCTCTGCGCTCTGCCTGTTCTAATTCATACTTAGTCTTGCGAATTAAGACCTCATGCCTGTGTTCAACATAGTGTTTAATCAGGTCTCTTAGGGTTAATTGTTCTGGCTTTCCGTCAACAAGGGCAATATGTTGAATAGAATAACTCTGTTGCAGTGGCGTTAATTTATAGAGTTGCCTTATCAAAACTTCGGCAGGCACGTCTCCCTTTAGTTCAATAACTATTCTAAGTCCAGACCTATCGCTTTCGTCCCTTATGTCATCAATTCCTTTCAGTTTTCCTTGTGCAACAAGGTCAGCAATTTTCATAATAATAGCAGCCTTGGACACTTGATAAGGAATCTCTGTAACTACAATGCGTTGCTTTTTGCCCTTGCGTTCTTCAACAGTCATCCGTGCTCTGACAACCGCTCTACCCTTCCCTGTAAGATAGCCCTGTCTAACTCCTTCTATACCATACAGAATGCCTCCAGTGGGAAAGTCTGGACCCTTGATATACTCCATTAACTCCTCAGACGTTATATCCCTGTTTTCAATATATGCTACAATGCCATCTATCAACTCATTCAAGTTATGCGGTAATATGTTAGTAGCCATTCCAACTGCAATGCCTGATGCTCCATTTGCAAGAAGATTAGGGAATCTGGCAGGCAGGACAACTGGTTCCTTAAGCGAATCGTCAAAATTAGGAACAAAATCAACAGTATTTTTATCTATATCAGCGAGCATTTCTTCTGCTATCCTACTCAGCCGTGCCTCTGTATATCGCATAGCAGCAGGACTATCACCGTCAATGGAACCGAAATTACCCTGTCCATCCACTAATGGATATCTCATCACCCATTCCTGAGCCATACGAACCATTGCTTCATATACGGGTGCATCACCATGCGGATGATATTTACCTAATACTTCACCAACAATACGAGCAGATTTTTTAAAGGGCCGGTTATGGAACAAGCCCAGTTCATACATTCCATAAAGCACTCTTCTCTGGACTGGTTTCAGTCCATCTCTGACATCTGGCAAGGCACGGGAAACAATAACGGACATTGCATAGTCAATGTAAGCAGACTTCATTTCGTCTTCAATAGGAATATCAATAACACGACCTGTCCTGCCATTTTCCATTGGCTCTTGTTCCATATTTTCCTTCGTTTTTAAGCAAAATTACGTCAATTATTTTTGAGCCAGCATTTGATTAGGCGATGCAACCCAAGTAAGAAGCCTGTTCCATAAGCAATGTGTAAAACTGGAAAAACAATCATAACACGCATCGCTTCTCCTAAAGAACCACTTTCTTTAACTGAAAAGATTATGTCAAGCAATGTGTATAGGACCAGTGGGCTTATCCACAGCCAGTGCCAAAAGGCAACAAGAAAAGGCAACCCTAATAAATAAGAGACGAATAAAGCGGGAATGAGATGCCTGATATGTCCCCGTTTGGTTTTGCAAAAAATAACTTCAGGCTTATAATAGCCATATCTGAAATATTGCTTAAATAAAGCAGGAATAGTTTTTCGTGGTAAATAAAATGCTTTGATCTCTGGCGTCTGATATATAGTTAATCCTGCGTTGGTGGCGCGATAATGAAATTCCTCATCTTCATTACATGGCAGCGATTCATCAAACAGCCCAATAGTCTGGAACACTTTACCTTTCCATGCCCCCAGATATACTGTATCTGTAGGTCCTTCATAATTAAAATGAATAGCAGAATCTCCAATACCGAAGGGCGATTGAGTGGCTATTGCTATTGCTTTTTGCCACGGCGTTAATCCTTTTTTGCGTTGTGGTCCTCCCACAATGTCTGCTCCTGATTCCTCAAAAGCAAGCAATATCTTTTCAAAATAATCATTTGCATAGTGAGTATGGGCATCAAGCCTGATAATTATGTCCTCTTCCTTAGGGTTTACCTTTTTAACGACCATATTTATAGCGAATGGGACATATCGGGCAGGATTACGTAAAAGTTCAATGCGGTCAGGATATTTTTCCTGCCATTTTTTCACAATACTTACAGTATTGTCTGTTGAGCCTCCGTCAACGATAAAAGCCTTTGCCCCTGCGGGTAGCGTATTAACAAGCCATTTCAATAAACCATCTATATGCTCCTCTTCATTTAATACTGGAACAACAACAAAAATGCGTTTATTCACAGGACAAAGTTAAATTGCTTTATCTTTAACTATAAAGCACATTGACCCGATGCAACCGAATCAGATAGACAAAGCGGTAAATAAACTGGTCAAGCATCTCAGACGCCGGTTGCTAATAGAATGGCTTCGTGAATCTATTATATGGATTTCAATATGGTTATTGCTTGTTGCCCTTGCTCTTTTAGTGGAATTTTTTACTGATTTGCCAACAATAGCATTAGCAACTATTTATTACCTGCTTGTCGGCGGGTCAATACTAACAATATGGCTCATAGGATATGGACTCTGGACATACAACAAATATCTAAAGACAAAACGCAAATTATATCAATTAGCACGGGAAGAAGGTGATACACAACAGATTGAAGACCTGCTTGTCAATGCCCTACAACTTTACGAACTATATAAACAACAGCCATCTCCCATCTTACAAAAGGCTTTGGAACACAAACTCTCTATACTGTCAAATGTACGGTGGCAGTATGAGCATCTATGGAAAAAAGTCTTGCGTGCAGTTCCTCTTTTACTTATTCCGCTATTGTTTATCCTCGGTATGTGGACATACAATCCCGAACAATTTAAATATTCCGTGGCACGAATATACAACTACGACAATCCTCCTTCTCCTCCTGCTCCCTTCTCTATAGATTCTATTGCCCCTGAATTCGCTATCAGAAATAAATCTTTCACCCTTACTCTTTTTTTCTCCGGCAGTAAATTACCTTCGCAGGTGCAAGTTCATACAGGAACAGTTAAGTTAAATGCTCAATCAGGCAAACAACCACACTATTTTCAAGTTCAAATCCCCGGGCAATCGGCAGATTTTTCCTTCTATGTAATAGCAGACAATTGGACACTTGGTCCTTTTTCAGTTCCGGTTATACCCCCTCCTTATCTTGAAGACCTTCGTGTCAGAATTGAGTATCCAGAACACACGGGATTATCTTCAGAAGAAGTGGCTACTGGTGACTTGAAAGTTCCCTATGGTTCCAAATTGACATGGTTTCTCTCTGCTAAGAATGCAGAAGAAGTAATAATGCAATTTCCAGATACCACAGTAAAACTTTTAAACTGTTCGGAATGCTCTTATTCACACATTGCTACCGAAAATCTAACATATAAAGTGTGGTTAGTTGGGCAACACAATATCTCCTCAGACACTTTCCATTACACGTTGGAAGTAATTCCAGATCAATATCCGGGCATTGCTATCAATGAAGAAAGAGATTCAATTCTGCCAACGGAAATCAAGTTCACAGGTGAAATATGGGATGATTATGGGTTTTCAGGGTTATATTTTGTTTTCTGGCGTGAGGGTCATCCTCCACAAAGGATTAAAATACCCATTATTAGTGGACTCTTAAGACAGGCTTTTTCTATAACATGGAACTTAGACACCCTCTATGCTCACTCAGAAGGTTTTGATGTCTTATATCAATTTGAAGTTTACGACAACGACCGTATTCTGGGTCCCAAAAAGTCAACAACAGCAGTGAAAAGATTGAGAATTCCATCGCTAACAGAACGTCAGAAACAGTTACAACAGGTTGGTAGTGGCATCGGCGAAGCATCAGCACATATAGCAGAAGAAACAAAAGAACAACGTGAAGAATTTGAAGAGATGTCCAGAGATCTCCTTATGCTCAAAAACCTTAATCTGCAGAAACAAGATGCCCTGAAGGACCTGCTTCAAAACCAAAAAGAAATTCTTGAATACTCGCAGAAACTTCAAGAACAAATTGAAAAACAGTTAGACCTGCTTAAGGAAAGCATTAAGGATTCTGCTTTACAACAAAAACTTGAAGAACTGCAGGAACGAAATATGGAAATGATACCCCCTGAACTACAAAAACAATTAGAAGAATTACAGAAAGCACTTGAAGAATTAGACCAAGATAAAATCAGAGAACTCATGGAAGAAATTCAAAAAAGTCAGAAAAAACTTGAATTGTCCATGCAGAGAATGCAAGAAATGCTTAAAAGACTACAGGTTGAAGTAAATATGGAACTTGCTATTCAAGAGCTGGAAAGACTCAAGCAACAAATGGAAAAAGCCATTGAAGAAGGTGCACAAGAGATGCAAGACGAACTCCAGAAGCGGTGGGAAGAAGTGAAGGAATTACTACAGCGCACAGACTCCCTCAACAAGTCCCTGAACCCTCCGATGCCCTTAGAACTTCCACAAGAACAGATTCACAACACAGATAGCAAAATGAAACAGGCAAGCGATGCCGTCAAGCAACAGCAACCAAACGCCAAACAAAAGCAAAAAGAAGCTCAGCAAGCCCTTGAAGACCTACAGCAAGAATTGGAACAAGCCCTTGCCGAAATGAGACAAAAACAACAGGAAATAAACCTTGAACTTGTCAAAAGGTTAATTGACAGGCTTTTAACAATTTCTCAAACACAGGAAGAATTAATTAACACTTTAAAACGGAAAGGTAAAAATCCAGAACTTCTTGAACAACAACACCTTATGCGTGGTGCTTTGGCTCTTATTGAAGACAGCCTTCTTGCCTTGGCAAACAACATTCCACAATTGTCCCAAGAAATCATTAATGATTTCATTGATGCCGACTTCAATATGAAAGAAGCCTATGAAAACTTAAAAGCAGAACGAAGACCCCCTCGCTTTGCCCTTGTTAACCAACGTACAGCAATGGAAAAGGTTAACGAACTTATATTAATGATGGAAGAAATCAAGGAACAAACTCAGGCACAATTGAGCATGAGCAGTGGTGCGTGTAATAATCCACGCCCCGGTCAAGGTGCTAAACCTTCCCTTTCGCAAATGCAGAAGCAACTATCGGAAAAACTAAAACAACTGGCAAAACAGATGCAAAAGCAACAGGGTGAGTCAAAAGATGGTGTATGGAACAAGGAAATTGCACGAATGGCTATGCAACAAATGCTTATACGACAAATGCTTGAGAAACTGGCTCAGGAAACGGATGCAACACAACAGGAACTTAAACAAGAACTCAGAAGCATAGCAGAAGAAATGAAGGAAATTGAAGAGAAACTAATTAACAAACATGTTGACAGAGAACTTTTAGAAAGACAGGAAAAATTGACTGTCAGACTATTGCAAGCAGAAAAGGCACTGCGTCAGCAAGAAGAAGAGCCAACCAGAAAAGCAGAAAGACCAGAACAGGAATACAAAACCATTATTTTAACTCCCCTACCTCAGTCGCAAAGGCAACTTAACACACTTATTCCAGAAGCAGAATCTATATATCTAACTCCAACTTACAAGCAATTAATAAAAAGATACATTCAACTGCAATCACAACAACTTGAGTAAATACTTTGTTAAACCCCAGTTGTTTTCCCTGACAATAGCAAAATTGTCCCAGAAAACGCAGGTGCCACAAACAATTAGTTCCCCTTTGCCAATATTCTTTTTGACAATAAGTGGATGCGACCCCTGCCCATTAATTGTTGACCATGCAGTATTTTCAGACGCTACAAGGGTTTCTGCCATTCCTTGCCATTCAATTGATGCCGTGCAGGGCAGAAATACACTACGTACGTTTCCTTCGCTTAAACTGACAACAGATGTAACTAATAACAACTTGTCTCCATCAATATTATGAGATAAATCGTACACTTCGTCGCCAAGCATCTTAATTCCAAAATTTTCAATAAGGGAGTTTATTCTGTCTGCGATAAAGTCTTCATTTTTGTAATATCCAGCAATGATTACCCTTTTTCCGTCATGCAACCAGCGATCAACGTCTTCTACCTCCTTTGAAGTAAATCCAATTTCAGGATAGTTAAACACTATGATATCATAATCAGCGAGTCTTTCCCAATTGGTCACTTCATCTACTATGCCTTTCGCTTTAATAGCATTAAGCAATTTTGAGAAGTAATAGTGGTCTGTAACGGTAAACTCCTGATGTGTTATGTCCCATCCGATTTTTATCATGGTACTGGTATTTTAGTTCTTAAAAGATAACGTTAGTAAAAATTACCCATACAACATGCTATCTATGATAAAGAAACAGATTTTCCTGGAACTGCCTCTGTAATTTTTTCTTTCCTTTCTTGTAGTGGGACTGCTGCTATCTCTGTTACTCCAGCCTTGACCCGTTCCCCATATTCAACCAAGACTCTGGCGTTTAACGGAAGATAAATATCCGTTCTGGAACCCAACTTGATAAATCCAATATCTCTTCCTTGAATAACAAAATCTCCAACTCGTAAATAGCATTTAACCCTTCTTGCAAGAAATCCTGCTATTTGCCTGACAAGGACCTGAATACCATCTTCCCTCTCTATTACAATAGTATTTCTTTCATTTTCCTCGCTTGATTTAGGATGCCATGCAACCAAATATCTTCCTGGGTGATATTTCACATACCTAACAATTCCTGTTATAGGTGCCTTGTTCATGTGTGGGCTCCATGGTGGCATAAATATGCTAATCTTTAACATTGGCTTTTTGAAGTATTCATTTTCATATTCTTCCTCTATTGCTACCACTCTGCCATCAGCAGGTGCTATAATTGATTGCCTTGAAATTTTATACCTACGCCTTGGATTACGGAAAAACACAGTAAAAAACAGAAACAAAAGCAAAGTGCTTGTAACAATAAAATAAAACCATGTAGAAAAACCCGTGTGCCACCATGCAACGATGGAAGCCACAATACCAAACAGTGCAATGCCACCCAAAACACTATATCCTTCTGGATGTATAGAAAATGGTGTTATTTTCTTCATAAGGCTACCTCTCCTTTTGCTTTGTTATTCCCACTACAAAGATAAACACTTTTCATCATATAGATTGTTCTAAGTAAATCATTCTTCAGTTCTGTTTATCACTGGTGGAACTTTTATGTAGTCTGAATCACTCAACGGTGCATTTTCAAGGACAATCTCTTTTTCAAGAGATTTCTGTGGTTGGTCTTCCCGCCCCTCTTGTAGATGTTGAGAGATATGTGTCAAAGGCTCCACATTCTCCAATTCAAGTTCATTTAACTTATTCACAAGTTCTATAATTTGACTCATGTCCTGCTTAATGCGTTCTTTTTCTTCCCCGGAAAAACTAAGTCTGGCAAGGAAAGCCAACCGGTCAAAAAGTTCATCGTCAATCTTCATCACTAATTAATTTATGTTAGCATTACAAAGATAGTATGACATTACCTTAAAATACTTACTTTTTAGTCGTCTAACATCGCCCTCGGGATATATGGGCTTTAAAAATAAAACTCGTGTTTTGCCCGGATGTCCCCCATATCTCCCATCATCGCCCATTATGTGCCAATTGTCCATCATAACAACAGGAACAATAGGACTGCCTGTTTCCACAGATAATTTAAATGCCCCATCCTTAAGCCTTCCTAAACAGGGTGTTTTTTCATTATATACTATTTTCCCTTCAGGAAATATAACCAGTGAAATTCCTTTTTCTAGCAATGCACGAGCTTTTCTCCACACCAAAGCAGAATGAACCACACTATTTCGCTTAACTAAAATATCCAATCTCTTAAGATACGTCAGCAGCAAAGGATTTCTTGCGAGCTCATGTTTTGCGATAAAGGCAATGTCAATGTCGGTAGCTTCCAGCATCACAGGAATATCAAGATGCGAAGTATGATTGGGACAGAATATTACAGGTTTACCAGAATGTATGTATTCCAGATATTCAGAATCATACACCGAAATTACTTCAATTCCTGTTATCCAGAATGTGCACGCAGTCCATATTCTGCGAAGGGATTGCATAGCATTGCGCCAAGGAAAACAACATATAGTAAAAACAACAGTAATGAATCCTGTAATACCTGCAACAATATAGAACCATATTACCCATACAAACCTCCAAAATCTTTTCATCGCTCTTTTCGGTCCAAAACTCGCTTGACCGCATGGATTATATCAGAAACTCCGAGTCCATATTCTTCAAGCAATTCGTGTGGTTTTCCACTTTGTCCGAATCTATCATTAACTGCTACAAATTCCTGTGGAACAGGCATTCTACCAACAAGAACTTCAGCGACTGCACTGCCCAAGCCGCCAGCCCTTTGATGCTCCTCACAAGTTACAACTGCACGGGTCTTACTAACTGAATCAAGAATGGCTTCTTCATCAATAGGCTTTATTGTGTGGATGTTAATTAACTCAACATCAATACCCATTTTTGCAAGTTCTTCTTCTGCCTTAATAGCTTGCCACAACATATGTCCCGTAGCAATGATGGTAACATCTTTTCCTTCTTTGAGAAGGATAGCTTTACCTATTTCAAAAGGCAAATCTTCAGGAATAAAACGTGGCCACTTTGGACGTCCGAATCTCAAATAAACAGGACCGTAGTATTCTGCTGCTGCCAGAGTAGCCTTATATGTTTGCGTGTAATCAGCAGGATTTATTACTACCATATTGGGAAGAGCTCTCATCATGGCAATATCTTCCAGAATTTGGTGAGTGGCACCGTCCTCCCCGAGAGTCAATCCGGCGTGGGAACCAGCCAGTTTAACGTTTTTGCCGGAATAAGCTACACTTTGCCTTATCTGGTCAAAAACCCTACCTGTTATAAAATTGGCGAACGAACCTGCAAAGGGAATAAACCCGCCAATTGTTAGTCCTGCAGCAACTCCCACCATATTAGCCTCAGCGACACCACATTGAAAAAAGCGCTCAGGAAAGGCTTTCATGAATTTGTCCATCCTGACGGACTCGGCAAGGTCAGCAGCTAGTGCAACAATCTTAGGATTTTGCTTGCCTAATTCATATAAAGCATCTCCAAAGCCTCTACGTGTCTCCGCCTCTCCGTATTGCTCCAAAATTGCCATTGTTCAACTCTTTAATTAAGCGTTATTCTAACACTCTGGTTAGATACAATCTTAAAAGTCTTGGTGCGTGTGTCCATACTTCTCTTTGCAAAATTAGGTTTATATACGATAATGTATTCTCCGGGTTGTAGGGCAATTATCTGTCTTCGTTTATGGGTTGGAATCTCATATATTTTCTGGACTCCGTCTTTTGTTCGCATAAGTATTGACCCAATGCCTTCATACATCACATCAAGGATAAGAACTCCCGGTGCAGGAATTTCCACTTTGGTTGTCTTTGCAGAACTCACATTCACATTCCTAATGTTAATTGTTGGCACAGTTAATATTTCAAGGTCATAGTTCTGGGCTAAATAGCGTCGTTTATCATTAGGATTGGTAAAATCAACAAGATATTGAGTTCTGACATCTCTTATGACAGGTGTTAGTTTTCCTTGCACATCTGCCTCAATAGTTACGTGTTGCAGTTTGGTTTCAATATAACCTGTTGGAACCTTGACTTTTATAACATTGTGTTGACCAGGAATTAACTTTATGTTTTTTTTAGATACTAAAGGTGTGGAATATACATACAGGTCATAGGAAAATACAGGGTCAAGATATAGTGTATCTGGCTTGCCTTCTGCGTTTAGTGTGTGAAAAAATACATACCTGACTGATTTATCTCCAGAATCATAAAAAATCATCGGAAGATTTGTTTCAACTGGTCTATTATTCTCATCTAACAATTCCACAGTAACCGAAGACAGTGCCACAATACGTTCTGTTATTTTCTGCAAAATAATTTCCAGGTCCGCTTCTTTTTCTGCGTTATAGACAGAGCCTCCGGCACAGGCAAGCGTGTTAAGGGCTTCCATATCCAGATTTATCCCAATGATGAATGGCTTTATAGTTATGTTCTTGCTTTTAAGGGAATTAAGGACAGCACAGGGATCCCCTTCACAGGACTCAGCCCCATCGGTAAACAGAATTACAATGTTTCTGCCCTGTGAAGATGGAAAGTCAGTCCTCACTTGTTGAAGCGTATAAGCCAGCGGTGTTACTCCTCGCGGTTCATACATATTTAGTTTTTCTGAAATTTTTTTGTGGTTTCCTTTGCCAATCGGAACTTCCAGTCTTGTATCCCTGCAATCATTCCAGTGCTTGGGTGACTTATGCCCAAACAAGCGAAGTCCCACCTCCACATCGGGATATTCTTTCTGTAATTTTTGAACAGTTTTTTCCAGGGCTTCTCTTAACACAACTATCTTGGGACGTTTCTCCCATTTTCCTCCCATACTCAAAGAGAAATCCGCAACAAATAACACGCGCGTAGTGCCTATTGACTCTTGCGCTATGGCGTGTCTAAATATCCCCATTCCCCACAATGCCAGCAATAGTAGTATCACTCTCATGGTCAAAAGGTTACAGTTACTTTTTGTCCTTTGGGAACAGCAAATTGTTTTGTTCTGGTCTGATCAGCAGAATAAGTAGTTAAGGGTCTGTAAACAAGTACATACTTGCCTGGCAATAATGCTATTGAAACGTCTCTGTCCAGAGTTTCCCATTCAATAACTTTTTCGTATGGCTTTCCGTCTTTAATTGTAAAAATGGACACAATGTAATTTCGTTTAGGCATTAAATCCACTATTCCTGGTGCCGGAACATCAATTGTGTGTTTTGCTCCTGCCTTAATCTTGTAATTATCATATCTGATTGGTGGCAGAGTCAAAATTTCAATGTCATAAGTTCCTGCAAGATATTTAACCGTTGAATTCATTTCCTGTATGAACAATGTTTTTTTGTGGTCCTTGTCTCTTATAATGCATCTATATTGATTGGCAAGGGAACTTTTCATTGAGATGGTAAGGCTTCCCTGTGGTGTTTTCACTGCTATTATGTTGTGTCTTCCAGGAACAAGTTCAATATCATCTTTGCGTTTAGGTGGCACAGTATGCACAATAACATCATATTTACCCGTTGGGTCTATTTCCAGTGTATCGGGCAGCCCATTTACCAAGGTGTGAACAAAATGATACTTAGGTTCATGAGTAAAAGCATCAAGAAATGTAATAGCAACATCTGTTTCCACGGGTTCTCCAGCAGCATTTAGCAAATTAACCTGCACAGTGGTCCTGTTAAGCACTTGCTTGACAGTAGAAGAAACCACAACCTCAAAATCACTTCTGCTATTTGCCTGTCTGTAATAGCCAATGCACTTAAGTTTTTCAGCCATTTCCTTTGGAACTCCCATTCCAATCACGAAGGGCTTAAAAGAAATCCTACGTTTTTGCAATTCAAGGACAACAGCACATGGGTCCCCTTCACATGTTTCCTCTCCATCGGTAATCAAAATTATAGAGTTATGTCCTTCGTAATCAGGGAAATCACTCATAGCCTGCAAAAGGGAATAAGCAATTGGTGTCCATCCCTGTGGCGTATATTTTTTAACAAGAGCCAACACTTTTTCTTTTGAATGCTTTCCAAAAGGCAGTTCTAATTTTGTGTCCTCGCAATTTTGCTCTGGCTTAGGCGACTGATGTCCATAGAGACGCAGAGCAAATTCTACATCTTTATCGGTTCTGATTATAGAGTCCATAATGTTTGCAAGGGTGCTAATTGCTATCTCATATTTTGACTTACTGCCCCATTTTTCTGCCATACTCCCTGATGCATCCACAAGAAAAAGAATCCGCTTCGTTTGAGCATAAACGGATATAGTGCTAAAAGCCAGAAGAATCAATCCAACTTTTACGAACAATTTTGGCATGTTCAACCAATAGACAAACATTATGCCAAAATTACATTAAGATACTTTACTGCCCCTGAAAGAATCGTTCCAGAGCCTCGTTTTCTCTTTGTCTCATCTTTTGCTTTTCCTCTGACGTACTATCATTATAACCCATCAAATGCAAAACACCATGAATAATAACTCGCATCAGTTCTTTTTCAAAAGTTTGCTTATATCTCCTTGCATTATCCACAACACGCTCTGGACTGATATATAGTTCTCCAGCCAGAAGTTTATTATTGTCTCCAAGGTCAAAAGTGAGAATGTCCGTATAGTGGTCTGCATCTTTATAAGCAGCGGACATTTCCCGCAGATTGTCATCGCTCGTCCAGATGATATTGAGCATCTTAATTTCAAACCCTTCTTTACGGGCTTCCTCAACGAGCCATTCTGTTAACTTATCAACATCCAGTTCTGGGTTAATAGGACTATCATAATTAAACACCCTTATCAAGGGCGAACCTGAGCCTGACTCCTCTCCCCCCATTGAAAAATTCAACTTCATCAGCCATTTTTTGCATAAGAAAAATTCCCCTGCCGCTTTCGGCTTCTCTATCAATAACACCAGAACGCTTCAAAACGGTTTCATAATCAAAACCGTTGCCTTCATCCTCCACTTCCAGTATGACATGGTCATCGTCCACTACAGCAACCAATATCCGCACTTGCTTATCAGGGTCATTTTTATTCCCATGGATAATAGCATTGTTAATCGCTTCCATAAATCCCGTAAGAAAGCGCCCCAAAAATTCATGTCCTTGCTTTAACTCTTTGGCAACCCAATTGCTTACATTATCAACCTCCTCCATTGCTTTAACCAGATCCGTGGGTATTTGTTTTTCAAGCAACAATCTCATGCCTACATACTCCTGCATTCTCTCTATGTGTTTTACTCAAGGCTATTATACGAGTTTGAAAATAAAAAGGTTCTGATTCAAATCTTCGTTACTCCCTGAAAAACCACTTTCACAGGACCTTCCAAAACAACTCCATCTGAATTATCGTACACAACCAATTCACCACCAGGATATTTTACAATTACCGGGCTTTCAAGTTTGAAAACTTTTTTTGAGACTATTGCTGACGCCACGGCTCCTGAGCCGCACGAAAGGGTCTCAGCTTCAACCCCCCGCTCAAAAGTTCTTGCATAAACTTTTCCACCTTTACAAGTAATAAATGTAACATTTACCCCTTCTGGCTTAAAACGTTCGTCATGTCTCCACTTTAAAGCAACCTGATTAACATCCATTAACTTAAATTCTTCAAAATCACCGATTACTCTGACAAAATGTGGCACTCCGGTATCTATCAAGACTCCATCATTATAGTCAATCATCTGGCTCAGGAAATTCACCGAGACACCAACCACACCGTTTTCCTTAATATAAGCCGTGTGTTTACCATCACTGGCAACAAAAAGAAGTTTTCTATTCTCAGTCCATCCTGCCTGATAGGCAAGCCACACAGCCACACGAGAACCGTTGCCGCAAAAGGATGCTTCCTGCCCATCAGAATTGTAATATAACATTCTAAAAACAGCCTTCTCCTCAGGAATAATTCTAATCAACCCATCCGCTCCTATGCCAGTGTGCCTACTACACAGTTCTTTAATTTCCCTGGAAGACAGCTTGTATTGGTCCTTAGGATCTATAATAACAATAAAATCGTTCCCTGTACCATGTGCTTTGACAAAAGGCACATACATTACTCCACCAGTTTGGTCAACACTTTGTCAAACAACTTCTCATGC
>WFXT01000008.1 GCA_015490475.1 Bacteroidota bacterium | reverse complement strand
GCACTGAGATAAAGGAGACAGGCAGTGCCATCGGTGATTTCATCGGTGGCGTTGTTGGTGGCGGGCTCTCGCTGGTGGGGAACACCCTTGGGGGTGCTGCCAGTGGCGTGACCAACTTAATTGGAGGAGTGGGTCAAACCATTGGTGGTGCCCTTGGAGGTGTTCAACAGGCACTGGGAAGTGCCGGAGTGGGGGGTCCGCCCCAACAGCAATACTACATGATGCAAGCCCAACAGAAGAAGGAAGACAGCTCCAATTTTCTCCTGTGGGGAGGAATAGGACTTGGAGTTCTTTTACTTGTAATAATCCTTGTGGTTTTCCTTGCTCGGAAATGACTAATAATGGCAGAATGGTGGATATATGGACAGGTAGGACCCAAGAAGAAGTATCCCGAAGGGTGGGTGATTTTTCAGGAGTATATACCTGACAAAGGCATATATTCTATTGGAATGTCCAAGGAGCGAGACATCAGATATAGTGCCTATTGGACAATATTTTTCAAAGTTGACAAGCTGACAGCAAACAAGATATTCAACATAATGAAGCAGTTGTATGCCGAAGGCTTTTTAAAACAGTTTCAGCCATCTGGTCCTGAAGGAATTTCTAAAGAGGACAAAAAAGCAATAGCCCAGAAAGTAGCAGAAAAACTGGGCAAAAGCTTCATAATAGTTATAGAAGACGAGGAAATCGCTATATCGCCATATAGTGAAACAAGCCCTCCTCCGTCTTCTGGTGGTAATGGTTCTGTTGGGACGGGAGGATATGTTCCATCATATGGTTCTGGAGCAAGTGGGGGTTCAATAGGTTTGGGCGGTCAGCAAAATTTTTTGACACCCACTGGCACTACTCAATTTCAACAAGGACAAACGGCAAGCCAAAAAAGCAGTAAAAGGAAGTGGTTTTTAATTGGCGGTGGCGTTCTGCTTTTAATCATAGTGCTGGTCATTGTTTTCATGTTAAAAAAGTGAAGCAATGATAATAATTCCATTGCCACTTGATTGGCTTTTCTGGGGCGATGATGACAATTATGTTGTGGGTGCCCCTTCAGAATCAACCTCAGAACCAACAGAAGAAGTGGTTTCTCAGGTAGAAAATCAAGGAGTCATGCAAAACACTGGTGTACAGCAGGAGGCAAATACTCAAGTTCAAACACAAGAGGAACAATCTGGGCAACAGAATCAACAGTTTCAAATCAAGAGGAGCGGAGGCACCAAATGGTTGTGGATAGGAGCAGGCATTCTGTTCTTGATTATCATCATTGCCATTGCGATTTACTTCATGCGCAAGAAGTAAAGCAGTGGCTGAGCAATCACAAAATAATGCAGCGATGGAAGTAACTCTTGGACAGGCATTGTTGAGCCTACTGCCATCTATATTAGGAGGACTGGGCGGTGGGGGAGCACAGGCATCACAGGAGCAGCTCTATGCCCTCCAGCAGGCTATTGATTCTTTTGAGGCAGAAATGCGGTCAAAAACTAATACGGCAATACTGCTTGGTGGTGTTGCCCTGTTCATTGCCTTTATTGCCTTGTTGCTTGCCATTATAAAAAAGAAGTGATGCATGAACCTGTGGGACAGAATAAGGCTATTCATAGACAAAGCAGAACAGTCGGCACAACAGCTGGAATTTGCACAAAAGGTTCAGACTGTCTCACAGGTGGCAATGGCGTTGCTATTGCTCGCCATTCTGATTGTTCTCATTGCAAAACGGTAAGGAATGAAGCAATTGCTTGCTAAACCGGGTTTTATAATCAGCATTGTGATATTGCTGATTATAATAGGTGTCGCTATATGGCTGATTAGAAGGAGTATACGCCGCAAGCAAATGATTCAAGAGTGGCTGGACACAAGCGGTGGCCAGCAATATCCAGAGACCATTTTGACTCTTTCAGAGAGTGATTTGCGTCGCCTTGCCGACACTATCTATTCAGCCAAGAGCTGGTTTAATGATGACGAGGAGGCGGTCTATGCAGCAATGGCTGCCCTCCAAACACAAGCAGACTTCAATGCACTAGCTGCCAAGTTTCAGGAATTATACAACCGTAGCCTTGTGGATTATCTAAGGTCGTTCTTATCGCCATCAGAAATGGCACTGGTCAATCAAATCCTTGCCGCTAACGGCATTAAACCAATTTGAGAATGGAAGGCAAAAACGGTTTGGAGGCACGGGTTAAGGTTTTGGAACACGAAGTTCTGGGACAAAAAGGCTTAGTCCAGAAAATTGATGATTTGGAAAGGCGTTTCACACAGTTTGAAATCAAACTAACATTGTTGCAATGGAGAACGGCAGTTTTGTCAGCCCTTTTCTCTTCGGCAGCTACACTAATTGTTCAATTCCTCTTTTCAAAATTGGTGGGATGATGGAGGAAATCATTTTGAAGCGGTTCATTACGGGACCTCGCTACACACTTGGAGTTATGGAGTTTGGTGGCAAAAAGTTTTTTGTTCTGGAACCGCCATGGCGAAACAATCGCCGAAATGAGAGTTGCATCCCAGATGGCGAGTACATTGTAGAGTTGGACAGCACGGGGCGATGGAAATATGCACGTGTGTTGGATGTACCCGGGCGAACAGCCATTGAGTTCCATCCCGGTAACACGGTCAAGAATACACAGGGTTGCTTGATGCCCGGGTATATGTTCAACATGCGAGATGATTTTATGTCTGTGAGTAGAGAAGCAACAGAAGATTTTAGAGAGTTGCTGATACAGAATGGTGGACGGGCAAAGCTCAAAATAGTTTCTGCTAAATGGGGAAGACACCTATCTTAAAGAGGATTTTTGGGTCTCCTGTTAAGGAGGCTGGGGAGGCTGCCTCTATGGTTCTCAGGGAGGTTCGCTCCATAATAGACGAAGTGGTTACAAACGCTGAGGAGCGGACTGAGCTGAGACGTCGCCTCCTTGAACTGGAGATTAAGGACAGGGATTCGGCACGTCGGATGCAAGAGACTGCATTAAAGCAGTCTGATACCTTTGCCCGTCGGTTTATCTATTTATTTGCTTTGTTTTTCACGGGACTGGCACTTGGTTTGTGGTATGCCATCCTGTTTGTGGACATTCCAGCAGAGAAAGAAAACATTATTTACTTGCTTGCTGGGGCAAGCAGTTCAATTTTGACTCAGATAATAGCATTCTTTTTTGGGTCATCCACTGGTTCCAAAGCTAAAGACGAACTTTTGTCAAACCTTGCAAAATCAAAGGGCAATGGCTAAGAAGGTGGGATTCGCCGCAATGTCAAAGCGAAAGAGGAAGCAAATAGCAAGGAAGGGAGCCAGAGCACGCTGGAGAAGGCGTAGAAGGCGAAGGAGGCGATGATGAAGCGCTTGCTGTGGATAGGCGGATTTGTCCTCATAATGGTTATTGTGTTCATTTTGCTTGCTAGGCGAGTCCGTGCCCGTCCCTCTTTTTCCCGAATTTCCATTTTGTTTCCTGTTGAAGAGGGCTATTACTGGAGGTTGACGTCGCCTTTTGGGTGGCGTTGGGGAGGCTCTGACTTCCACGAAGGAATTGACATAGCGGTTCCATTGGGCACGCCATTGGTAGCAGTGGCAGACGGGAAAGTCCTCAAAACGGGATATAACCACCTCTCTGGCAATTATGTTGTCCTGGAACATCCACAGTGGAACATGACTTCGCACTATGCCCACATGAGCAAGATTTTTGTCAAGCCAGGACAAAAAGTCAAAAAGGGCGAAGTGATTGGGCTTTCTGGCAACACGGGACGCTCCACAGGTCCACACTTGCATTTCGGACTCAAACGTTATGGATACTGGGTTGATCCAATGCCCTATTTTGAAAATGTATCATGATGGCGTGCCGATGTAATAAAAAATGGGATAGTGCAAGCACTTATACTACAATTGCATTTACCTTAACCGCTATTATTGTTTTTATTGTTCTTTATCTGGTGATACTGAAGAAGAAAGTAATTGTAGGTGGACTTTCTATCATGGGAGTGGGAGCAGGACTTGTTGGTTTGGGGTATCTATGGAGAAAGATATCTTCTGGAACAGTCCAGAATTGCAGTGAGGTGGAAATTTTTGCCAAACCGGAAGATGGCACAGACCCTATTCTTGTTCCACCTGGCAGTTCTCTAAAAGGCATTGACGGGGTGTGGGCACCGTGGTTTCCAGATAAAGTTTTTAAAGTTCCCAATGGCGTTCACGTGTGCTTTGATACCTATGGTCGGGAGATTTATCCCAATGCCTTGTCCTGGGAGTCGGCACGTTCCCTTGGCGGTGGCTGGTATCATGAAAATGAAATAGCAGACAAATTGGGCAGTAACTGGAAAAAGTTTTACGACAAAGCAAAATCTTTGTGGAACGTTGTAAATGCTAAGCTATGAGTACATATCAAGACCTGGCACCGGACCCAACAACAGTAGAAATATACAAAGGGATTGACTGTTGCGATGAGATTCAAACTGAGTTGCAAAGCATCATTCAGGATATTGCATCCCTACAAAACCAATGTGACTCTCTAAGGAATTTGATGACATTGCAACATAATAATATTGGGCAGAAAATTACCGCCGGACATAGCGTTATTGTTAATAAGTTACAATTAATTGAACAAAGGGTAAATGCAACTCTTTCCCGTGTCAGAAGACTACAAGATGATTTTGCTCAGCATGTCCAGAACTTTAATGCATGGATGAACTGGATTGCTACTGCATTGAATCAGATGAACAGGTGTACCTGTGGTGCTAATTCTCCACTGCCTCCGCCTCCTATTAAAACAGGGTGATGCGTAAAAAGAAGATTTTGAGGACACTGGATTGTTGGGCGAAATTGTTCCTTTGACTTTGCTTGCTATCATGGTCTTTTATGCTATCAAAGGTCTGATTGGCTTGGTTCGGCTTATTGCAAGGCAGTAAACAACACGTATGGTTTTCTCGTTTATCTTTATGTAAAGTTGTGTGATGATTGCCTTAATGTTTTTGCGAGATGATATAGAGGCGAGGAATGTAGCTGTTAGTTTGGCTATGGAGAATGATTCTTTACAAGTTATTCCTAAGGGAGTTTTTAGGCAGTGGCAGGAAGTTGCTAGAATGCTGGACAGGGCTCACGGAGCAATTCTTATCATATTGAATCCTTATGTATCTTTTGACCGTGCCACATTAAATGACATAAAGTATTTGCTTGAGCAAGGCAAGAAAATTTACGTATTGTTTCCTGATAGTTTTAAGTGGAAAGGAAAATTGAGAGACAATCCCAATATAATTCCAATTGCTTTTAAGTATGGAGACATTAATTCGATTACTGGTTTAATTAGTCAAATACAACAGGTTTTAAATCAATACGGGGGAAAGAAAAAGAAGAAAGATTCTGACATTCTAGGAACAATTGTACTTATCCTTTTGGGAGTCCTTGCCTTATACGGTATTGCTTTTTTGCTAGGCAAAAGTGATAAGTAACTTATGAAGATTTTAATTCTGGACACTACGTTTCTCATAGACGTCCAGAGAATGATAAGAATTAAGGGACGTGAGACAACTAAGCAGTTGGTCATGAAAATAATAAAGCAAATTAGGGAAGTTGAAGCGATATGGATTCCCAGAACAGTTGAACAAGAGTTTGTTATAAAAGACAAAGAGAAAAGATACAAGGAGCTATTATATAGTGACTTAAGAAAATTACTAAATAGAGCTGGGATTCGTTTTGAAGAATGCCCAATTTATTCCAAAAGTGAAATCAAGAAGATAAGAAGCAAGTTCCCCAATGTTGATGCAGGGGAAGTGGATGCAATCCATCAGGCACTACTGTTGTCGTCATACAAGAAATATAGAGGACATAGCGCAATAATTATTTCAAATGACTATGGAGCTAAGCATGCATGTAAAGAGCTGCGAATAGAGATAATGAGCGTAGATACCTCTACAATATGAGAACCCAATCAATTCATCGTTTATCTTTACAGAAAGCCATTGAGATGCATGTTACGGTTTTGCATTTGCAGGATGATTTGGAGGCGGCACGCATGGCTCGGTTCGTGAAAAGTAGATTTAGTGAGCCAAGAGTGTCCATTACTCCCAAATATGGTCCTGTTCGCATAGATGAAATAAGAAGTATAGTTGCCGATAGTGACGCCATCGTGTTGTATGTTATTGACCCTTCGGTTGAATTTGACCGAAAAACGCTGAGAGAAGTTAAAGTGGCTAAGGAACACGGAAAGCCCATTTATGTGGTCTCTTCTGGTTCTTTTAAAATGCCTAAGGTTCTCTCTGATTATGACCAGTTGGAAGTGTATGTCTCTGATAGTGAGGGGCTTGCTGAAGCTCTGCAACGAATGAAAAGGGCAAAAAAGAATAAGAATTTCTGGAGATTTATCTATCATTTGCTTAGCCTTGCCAATTTAAATAGTCAGGCAAGTGTCTAAGATTCTTGCTATAATAGATGCAGATGTTTTGATATACATATCTGCCCTTAGTGATTGGGAACAAAGGGAGGTGTTTGATTTCTTCGCAAGGGAATATAATATAGAGAAGATATGGGTTCCCATAAGTGTGATAGAGGAAATTGGCATGAAAATTTTTGAAAGATTAAAGAAAAATGCGGAGCCCATCCTGCTTATTTTCAAGTGCCCACTTCGTGATAACTATCTGTTGCTCAAAGTGAAGCATGATTGCCAAATAGATAAAGGGGAAAGCGATGGCATTATGCAGGTGATTAAAGTGCTTGGTATGAACAGCACGGCAAAAAGGAGATATAAAATCTCTTTTCTTGTGCCAAAGTTCATATCTAATGATGGGAAAGCCCTGTCATGTCAACACGTATCTAACTATGTGATACCATGGAAACTATTGTCTAACGAACTGCTTGTGCTCCGAGGAATAAATGTTTTGTCTTAACTTTCAACACATGTCTGGCATTGCCATATCATTCTGGAAGCGAAAGGAGGACGAAGTCAAGGAGACAAGGCTCATTCTGAATGAAAAGGGAATCGCTTTATTGTTTTTGGTTGTGGTTGTTATCATTGTTCTGTTTGCATTGCTATGGGAACTTCGTTATAAGAACAGGGATGATTATTAAGGGTTACTAAAATTTTGGGTATTTTTGAAAATAGATAAGACACAATGCTTGTGCTCATTACTGAGGTAGTGGAGAGTTTTTTTTCGCTATTAATGGCAATAGGCGTAGTGATTTTCACTTTTGGTGTTCTTTATTATGTGGTCAAATGGTTTATGTTCACTCTTTATCGTATCAGGAAAAAACAGGAAGACAGAGAGATAAGGGCACCTATTGAATTAATCATTATTGCTCTTATTATCATCGCTTTTCTATGGGCTATTTTGAAACTTTCTTCCATAAGTTCTCCAGAAAATCCCCAAAACTCTTTGGCAGAGGATAACCCAGAGTCACAATCCCAAGATTTAACATTGCCGTAGCAATAACAACCATCATAAATATCGCCTTAGGCCAGTCTTCAGTCAGGTTTTCTTTTGCCCAATCCATTACGATATAGATGGCACCCCCTGTGATAACCATATTAAATATAGCCCTGATTGTTAACGTTCTGTAATGCATTTTGTATCTCTTTGTGGTCTCTTCCACGTTTTTATCAGCATATTTATCAATGAGTTCAATTGCTTTGGGCAGTGCTTTATCGGCAACCATTAAAACAACCTTCTCGGCAATACTTAATTCCTCCTTAGGTTTCTCTAAGGAATTCTGTTCCTGTTGTGTTTGTTCCTTGCCATTGTTTTTCTTTTCCTCCATTTCCCTATGATTTTCTGCTCAGCAACACCCGAATGGTCTCCTCCTTCTCTTTGAGCAGTCGCTCCAAAACCTCTATCTGACCCCTCAGACGGGCATTGTCCTCCTTCAACCGCTCCACTTCCTCTTCAAGACTCTTTCGCTTCTCTATGCACGACTTCAACTTCTCCTGACAGTCTTTGAACAACCGCTCCCATCGCCTGCCCTCCTCTGTCTTGCTCTCTATCTGGACATTCTCAATTCTCATGGATCCCTTGACGTTATTTCCGACCCCAACGGCAACGCCAACTCCACTTACAGAAATGTTCACTCCCTCAGGTGCCAGCAACTCCCAAGGCTCCACACCAAGGGCTTCGGCTATTTGAGTTATATGATCAATTCTTAATCTGTTTTTACCTGATAGTAGATGTGCTAAGTAACCGTATTTAATGCCTGTTTTTTCAGACAATTCTTTGAGTTTTATTCCCCGTTCTACCATTAACTGCTTTATCCTTTTTCTTATCTGTTCTACCGTTTTGCTCATATTTTGTTCTATTTACTCAAAATGTCTTATCTCTGTCTCTTATACACAT
>WFXT01000007.1 GCA_015490475.1 Bacteroidota bacterium | reverse complement strand
GTTCATGATGGCTTTGAAACCTTCAATGCCGATGTATCCTTTTCCGATGTGTTCGTGTCGGTCCTTGCGACTTCCCAGTGGATGTTTTGAGTCATTGAGATGCCATACGTGAAGCCTATCAAATAGTTCCAACTCTTTCAGTTTTTCAATGAGATCAAGCACGCCCTGTTCAGTGCTTATATCATACCCGGATGCGAACAGATGGCATGTATCAAGAGCGACACCTATTTTATCGTTGTCAAAGGGCTCAATAATTTGCCTTAATTCTTCCAAAGAAGAAGCCAGAGCAGTTCCCTGACCAGCAGTGTTTTCAATGAGCAATATAACATTTGAGTTTTCTGTTTCTTGTAGAACTTTTTCTATTGCTTTTTGGACATTTGCTATTCCTTTGTTTATGCCTATTCCCTTGTGTGCACCGGGATGGACAACCACAAATGATAAACCTAATGCCGATGCCCTTTTGATTTCGTCAACTAAAGCGTTTATTGACCTGTTTCTTATTTTCTCATCGTCTGAAGCGAGATTGATTAAATATGAAGCATGTGAAAAGATTGGAAATATGTGCTTTGACAATTGCCAACGTTGCCGAAATGCTTCTATTTCATCATCTGACAAAGGAGCAGGGAACCATTGCCTCTGATTACGAGTAAAAATCTGAAATGTGTTAATTTGTAATGATTCCGCTTCATCAAAGGATTTGTGCAACCCGCCAGTTACAGAACAATGAACACCAAGCCTATTGACTTGCATTTTTCAAGTGTTGAAGCATGAATTTTACTTCCCTTGAAAAGAACAAAATGTAGGAAAACACTATGGCGCCAGCACCAGACCATATTTTACCTCCTGTGAGACCTATTACCAATAAGAAAATAACTACTACTAATATTCTGAGCATAGTGCTTGCCAGAAACACATTGGTCATCTTCCTGATGTCTTTATGCAAAGATTTTATCAGAAAATAATCTGATATTGAAAAACTAACCCACCATATTAGACCTGCTACAAGTCCATGGTACCATTCTATCCAGTCTGGAAACTTTATGCCTAAAAACATCCAAATTGCGCTTATTAATGCAGTGAACAGTGCGTAAGTCAATTGTTTCTTCATTATGACAGTGATTTTAAGATTTTTCTGAGTTGCTTATAAGAGATTATTCCAACGGCTATCAGAAATAATAGTCCCAATGCTATTGTTAGGAAAGGAAAAGAATTTATTTTGCCATCCAGCCAATAACCCAGCAAGCCCCCCAGCACACCGCTCACCAGAACCTGAATAACAAAGGTTGTCAAAACAGTCCATATTCGCAGGAGCCTATTGAGTTCCTTCCAATTGAGTTGCCCTCTGGTCAAGAATGTCTTCTTTAGGTAGTTTGTCTGGAGTTTCAGTCATGATGCATTCTCCATTAAAGATAGCGCCCTCTTCGATAACCAGTTTAGGAGTAAGGATTTTTCCGTTTATTTCAGCCGACGGCGTTAAGCGTAAGATAACATTTGCTTTAATTGTGCCTTTTACTTTTCCTGAAATGATTGCTTCGTCAGCCTCAACAACACCTTCTATATGGCTTGTCTCACCAGTAACTAATCTATTGCTAACCTTTATTTCGCCTTTGAAAAATCCGTCAATTCGTGTTGGCGCTTCCGTTATCAGCGACCCTTCCAATTGAGCCCCTTGTGTTATCAAGTTTATTTCATCCTGCCTTTTGTTCTTGCCCATAATTGTTATTCAAATTGTAAATTCAAAATTAAAACGCAATTAGAAAAGGATTACTTGCATTGGGTCAACGGGAGAGCCATCAAACCAGAGTTCAAAATGAAGATGAGTACCTTTTGTCAGGAGTCCTGTTGCCCCAGCCAGTGCTATTGGTTCGCCAGCCTTAACTATGTCCCCTTGCTCTTTTAATACTACTTTATTGTGTTTATAAACAGAGATCCAGCCGTTTTCGTGAGCAATTGCTATTACATAGCCTGTATTGAGCGTCCAGTCACTGAAAATTACAATTCCATCTTCCACGGCTACTATTGTGTTTCCTTCCCGTGTCGCTATGTCTATGCCAAAATGTCTGCTCTCAACATTAAAGGTGTTGGTTATAAATCCATCAACAGGAGGGATAAATGACGGCACTACTTCGTTTCCCAAACCAGATGGTAAATCCCCCATCACGTCAGCAATTATTTTTTCCCCCTTTGCAGTAATAGTGTTAATATCTATAGTATCCACATGTCCTGTCAACACTTGCCTTAATTTTTCTACATACACATAGCAAGCCTGTGTGGCATATATCAATGAGTCAACTTCCTGATTTAAAGAGACCAGTTTTTCTCTTAATTCAACTTCATCATAACCAAGAACCCAATATCTAACAGGCGTGTATGTGATTAATGACCATAATAGAGCAGTCCACAGGACAATAATCAAGATAAAAGCCAGAAATATTAAGTGAGGGCTGAAACGCCATTGTTTTAATACACGAAGCGTATAGGCATCTTCAATGATGATACGATAGCGTTTTTTTATGCGTTTTCTTTTCAAGAGGGTTAATTTTGGATAGTGCTTAGGTTAGTTGCAAAGTTATGGTTAACGGCGATAGTATGCATTCTTTTTACCCTATCAGTATATGGACAGCGACATGCCAGACTGAGGACAGACACTGCCTATGCTACTAATCCGTTTGCAGGCAAAAAACCACCACGTAGTTTTATAGCCCGTTGGTATCATAATCTAACTGCCAGATATAATGCTTACTACCTTGCATGGCAGAAACTTGCTACACTTCAAAAGACAATCAAAGAAAATCTGCAACCGCCCCCAGACCCTGATAGTCTGCTTCCTGTCTTCCCACTTTATGAACCAGATAATTTCTCTGGTAACGGCTCTGATCTGGACTACATAATAGAGAAGGCAACTATTGGAGTTCGCTTGCATCCCTTTTCCCGATGGACAGACGACAACCTTGCTATTATAGGACTTGCCAGATACTTAAAAAAGGACTATATGGGAGCACGTGAAATTCTGGCATATACTATAAGACACTTTCCACCACCCAAAGAACCTTCTAAATACCAGTTAAGTAAAATGAATGCTTTTCAAAAGTTTAAGTATAAGTCCCACAAATGGATGTACAGACGAGGCATTAAACATGTTCATGCCTATTTCCCTGCCTTATTTTATATTTCACTGGCTTATTCTGCAACGGAAGATTTTAACCGTGCAAATACTGCCATCAACAAAGGACTTGGACATCCTTATTTGCCTTACAAATGGGAGGAATATTTACGGCTGGCACGTGTCCACGCCAATATAAAAAAAGGAGCCTACTACAATGCGGCAGAGCAACTTAAGGAAATTATCCCTGAAATAAAGAATAAATCCCGTAGGGCATGGTTGTATTATCTGCTTGGACAACTGTATCATAGGAGTCTCTACATAAAAGAAGCCATTGAGGCTTATAACAAGGTTCTGGACAATAGACCGCATCCCGAATTGGCTTTTAGAGCCCGTTTGAATTCTCTATCTCTTGCTACAGAACATGGCATAATTGCTATGGATGATATTAAGAGCATGATTCGCAGGATGCTATCAGAGGAAACAGACCCCAACCGAAAAGCACAGTTGTATCTGCTGAGGGCACGAATAGCACTAAAAGAAAATGACGAGAGAGCATATTTTAAGAACTTACGCAAGGCACGGGACTATGCAACAAGTAATATGGTCAAAGCAAAGATATATGCAGAATTGACAAATTATTATACCAGAAGACAGGACTTGCTTGCCACCGCTTCTTCCTTGGATTCCCTTTTAAAACTTGATCCTACAAATCCTATATATTTGAGATGGAAGGAGGAACATCCCCAGATCAGGTTTGGAGCCGACGAATGGCGCAAAGCAAACAGATTGGACACACTGTTATATCTCGCCAGTCTTTCACAAAAGGATCGAATAAAAGAACTTAAAAAAATCGCTCGGGAACGTGAAAGGCAAAGAGCACAGAGGCAAAAGAAAAAGAACGCAGTGACACCAACAACACCAACACTAATGGCTAAAAATGCATGGTATTTCTATAATGAGACCACTGTTAAAAAAGGTAAAGATTGGTTTGACAAAACTTTTGGCAATAGACCACTTGAGGATTTCTGGATTGTCTCTAATAAGGACATGTTGATGCAAGCCTTTCAAGAGGATGCAGATACCATAGTTATTGAGGCAGAAGAAGATATGTATATACAGAAACTTCTTGAAGAGATGCCTGCAACGGCTTCCGCACGGCGAGACATGCAAAATCAGGCTGCAATGCATTTGTACAATACTGCGATGGTACTTCACTTTCTGGACTGGTATGAGCCGGCAGATTCTTTAATTCAAGAAGCCCTTTCCCTTACTGATGACACAATCCTATTGAAGGACCTTGCATTGCTGGGATATATAAATGCCAGAGAACGAGGACATAGTGTTTCTGCGCTGAGATATAAAAAACTTTATGAAAAGTATGGCGGAATTATTGAACCCCCGGAAGACACCCTTGAAAAACTGTATCTCACACTACTTGAATTATATCAGAATTATGAGGATAGTGCAGTGCTTGAGTTGACGACATTTGTAGATTCAGTCCTTTCATCGCTTAAAGACCCTTATGGAACAAGAATTGCGTTTATGCGTGCTGTGTGTTTATGCAGGGATTCAATGTATATGCATGCTGCACCATTGTTGTCCTATGTTGTGAAAGCTACTGAAGATGAAGACCTGCGTGCTGAAGCACAGGCACTACTCAATAAACTTGACAAATTGAACGACTCAAAAAGTATTAAAGAGATAATGTCAGATACTACATGTTCAGAATGTAAATCCAAGGGAGACGGTAAAGGGGAAAGTGGCGATAAAGTTTCTGACGGAAGAACAAGTTTAAACGGTGAAACAGAAGAACCGGGACAAGCTTCAGCTAATCAAAACAGAGGATCAAATCCCAGAAACATTTCCAGTCCAGTCTCTGTTCAACGAAACAGACAACCCAGTCCTTCTGTTATAAGAAATTTGCCACCTAATTTGCGCAGAATGAACCTTCCCCGAAATGTGGGCAATGGCAACAATTAAAAAAGCAATATAAAGTTGCTGTAATGAAGGTAGTAGTTAAGGTGTTGTGGATGATATTTTGGGGAGGAATTTTATTTGCTGTTGCTTTTCTTGGTTTGATTTATATTGGTTTCTTTGGTGAACTGCCTGATTTTGAACGCCTGGAAAATCCTGAATACAACGTTGCATCAGAGGTTTATACTGCTGACGGAAAACTAATAGGAAAATACTACATTCAGGATAGGTCTTTTGTGGATTATGAGGATTTACCGCCCCACTTGATTCAAGCCCTTATAGCAACGGAAGATTCGCGATTCTATGACCATTATGGTATTGATTGGAAAGGTGTCGTTGGCGCAGTGGTATATACTCTGCAAGGTAAGAAGCGTGGAGGGAGCACCATAACGCAGCAGTTGGCTAAAAATCTTTTTCCCAGAGAACGGTTCAGAACCATCACTGACATTATCATAACAAAACTCAAAGAATGGATTACTGCTGTGCGACTGGAAAGAAGCTATACCAAAGATGAAATAATAACTATGTATTTCAACACGGTTCCATTCGGGGGAACGGTCTATGGAATTAAAACAGCGGCATATACCTATTTTGGCAAGCCAGTTGATAGTTTAACTATTGAGGAGGCTGCTACTTTGGTAGGTATGTTAAAGGCAACTACTAAGTATAATCCAGTGCTTAATCCAGAGGCATCCCGTCAACGTAGGAATGTAGTCATTCAACGTATGGCAGATGTTGGCTTTATTACTCAGGAAGAAGCAGATTCGCTGAAACAATTGCCTTTGGTAACTAATTATAACCCTATTACACATACGTCGGGCATAGCACCTTATTTCAGAGAATATGTAAGACGTGAACTTGATAAGTTCTTAAAGAACTACACGAAGCCTGATGGAACACCGTATAATTTATACACTGACGGATTGCGTATTTACACAACCATTGATTCACGTATGCAGAAATATGCAGAGGAAGCAATGAAAGAACATCTGTCTTATATGCAGAGACTGTTTTATAAGGAGAATCCACCTGACCGTCTGTGGAAAGAAAAAAGACATCTGCTGGTCAGGATAATTAAACAAACAAACAGATATAAGCGGCTTAAAGAACAAGGACTATCAGACAAGGCAATTTTTGATAGTCTTCGCAGGCCTGTTCCTATGAAGGTTTTCACGTGGGAGGGAATTGTTGACACAGTTATGAGCCCGTGGGATTCAGTGGCTCATCATCTGGCAATTATACAAACTGGATTAATAGCGATAGATAATGCTACTGGGCATATTAAAGCGTGGGTAGGGGGTGCAGATTTCCGCTTTTTCCAGTATGACCACGTTTTAGCACGCAGGCAGGTCGGGTCCACATTCAAACCGATAGTGTATGCAGTGGCGATAGAGAATGGCTGGTCGCCGTGCTACGAAATACCCAATATGCCTGTTGTTTTTCCTGAATATGATAACTGGAGCCCACAGAATGCAGACAAAAAGTATGGAGAAATGTTGACACTGGCACAAGGGCTTGCTTATTCTATTAACACAGTGACTGCTTACATTATCAAGCAATTTGGACCGGAGGCTGTCATAGAAATGGCACGCAGGTTGGGAATAAAATCAGAAATACCACCTGTGCCGTCAATAGCTCTTGGAACCGTTGAACTATCACCACGTGAATTGACAGGAGCTTATGTTCCTTTTGCTACAGGCGGACAATATAAAGAACCAATTGGCATAATCAGGATTGAAGACAGATATGGAAATGTGATAGTTGATTTCAGAAATCCGAGCAAACAGGTTCTGGACCAGAGGACTGCGGGAATGATGGTCGCTTTACTGCAAAATGTAGTAAACAGAGGTACGGGAGTCAGGTTGAGATTGAAATATCAACTTCCAGGGGCGATAGGGGGTAAGACAGGAACCACTCAGGAACATGCTGATGCATGGTTTGTCGGCTTCACACCACAGTTAACTGTTGGAGTGTGGACAGGCTGGGATTATCCCGAGTTGCATTTTCAGGATATGAAATATGGACAGGGTGCAAGTATGGCATTGCCAATATGGGCATTGTTTGTTAAGAAAGTTTTTGAGGATAAAGACTTGTATTATAAGCCAACTGCTCAGTTTGAATTTTTGAAACCAGAATGGCTTGCTGACCAACATTGTTTGTATAGATGGAGGTCGTTGCGGAAAACGAGAGAGAAGACTACCACACCAGATGACGTTATAATCTTTTGAATGGGCAGGGAGAAAATATTAAGTCGGCTGGAGACATTCCCTGAACATCCCGGAGTTTACTTGTTTAAAGATGCAGAAGGGAACATATTATATATAGGCAAGGCAAGGAATCTAAAAGCACGCCTTAAACAATATGCCAGTATGCACATACCCAATCGCAAGACACAATTGCTGGTTAGCAAAGTTCATGATATTGATTACATTATCACAGAAAGTGAAGAAGAAGCCTTTTTGTTAGAACAGGCACTTATTCAACGACATACACCACCATATAATGTGATGTGGAGGGACGGAAAGTCATACCCTTATATCTGTATCCTGAAAGAGCGATTCCCACGAGTGGTTATCATGAGGAGACCATCGGAAGAAAAAGCAGAGTGTTATGGTCCTTATACGTCAAAGGTTTTGCTTGAGGAACTGTACAATTTAATCAGGGAAATTTTTCCTTTGCGAACTTGCTCATACAACTTGTCAGAAGATAACATTAAAAAAGGCAAGTTTAAGAAATGTCTTGAATATCACATTGGAAAGTGTATGGCACCATGTGTTGGATTGCAATCGGAACAAGAGTATAATGAAATTATTTCTCAGGTTAGAAAGATTCTTAAAGGTAACATAGACCCTGTTCTTAAGTATCTGAATGAAGAGAAGGAAAAGGCTGTTTCACAACTTGAATTTGAGAAGGCAGAGGAAATAAAACAAAAGATAAATCTATTAAAGCGATATGCTGAAAAGGCTACTATAGTGCGTGGCTTTCGTGCCGATATTGATGTAATTGCATATAAAGCTACTGATACAATGGCATTTGTCCATTACATGCAAATAAGAAATGGACTGGTTGTTTTGACACATAATTTGAAAGTGTCCAAAAAATTGAATGAAACAGACGAAGAATTGCTTGCTAATGCTATTGTTCATTTGCGGAACAAGTTTAAAAGCGACGTGAAAGAGGTTATTATTCCTTTTGATACCGGAATTAAAATTGAAGGAGTAGATACTATAGTTCCTGTTCGGGGAGATAAATCCATTTTGTTGCAGGTCGCAGAAAAGAATCTGAATGCATATATAGACAGGGAATTTCCTGAATATTCAGAAAAACCGCATCCTGCTCTGTCAGAATTAAAGCGTATTTTGAATTTGCCTGATATTCCAGAGCGTATTGAATGTTTTGATATAAGCACTTTGATGGGGAGTCAGACAGTCGCCTCTCTGGTAGTATTTATCAAGGGTAAACCGGCAAAGCGTGAATACAGGAGATTCCTTATTAAGGAAGTGGAGGGAATTGACGATTATAGTTCAATGCGTGAGGCAGTGTTCAGGAGGTTCAGAAGGTTGATAGAAGAGGGAGGGGAAAAGCCAGATTTATTGCTAATAGACGGAGGTGGTGGACAAGCTGGAGTGGCAAAGGATGTTCTCAATGAATTGGGACTGGATATTCCGGTTTATGGGCTGGCAAAACGTCTGGAAGTACTTTACCCACCTCATAGTCAATCGCCTATTTACATAGACCGGAGGTCGCCTGTATTATTACTATTGCAGAAGATAAGGAATGAAGCACATAGGTTCGCACTTCAATATCAAAGGAAGCGTAGAGAGTTGACGGCATTACGCAGTGAGTTACTTGATGTGCCCGGCATTGGGAAGCGACGTGCAGAAGAATTATTGAAACATTTTGGTTCCATAAAGCGGATTAAAGAGGCATCCTTTGATGAGATAGCAGAAGTAGTCGGACCTGCTGTTGCCAGAAGACTGCAAGAATGGCTACGCACTGTTTAGACTATGTGTATTATGGCTTAATTTTGCTTACGAACCGTTAAATTTTTATATGGAGTGGAAACTGGCTATTGTAGCGCGGGAAGATGGTGGACGCTCAAGTGGCACGTTGGCTGGAGCATTTGCTCTTTTTAATTACGTCTGGTTTAATGATGTGAAGCCATATAAAGACCTTGGCACCCTTGAATTAGTGATGCAAACGGAGAAAAAAGAGAAAGACTTGTTGAAAAGGCTTGAGAATTGGCTTGATTTTATTAATGAGTGTAGTGAAGCTTGGGCACCACTAGTTGGGCAAAATAAAGTATTGATATTTTCCGGAGACCATAGTGGAGCAGCAGGTATCTTTTCTGCAATTTCAAGAATCTGGCAAGGGGAAAAAATAGGAGTTCTATGGATTGATGCCCATGCTGACCTGCACACGCCGTTTACTTCGCCGTCCTTGAACCCTCATGGAATGCCTGTGGGAGCCATGCTTGGACTTGATGGCAAACATATTAGGAGGAGAGATTTATCTGATGATGAGATTAATGTATGGAATACAATAAAGGAATTTTCGGGAAGGCTAAGTCCAGAAGACATTTTCTATCTTGGTGTTCGCAGTCTTGAGAAAGAAGAAGCCACTTTTATTAAGGAACTGGATATTGAGTGTGTGTCAGCACAAGAGGTAAATCCTCTTGATATTCACGGTATCGCAAACAGAATTTTAACATTCTTTGAAGGGTATGACACCATTTATGTGAGTTTTGATATTGACTCTCTGGATTCTTTTTACGTTCCCGGTACCGGAACACCTGTTCCTGCTGGACTAACACCTGAATTTATCATTGAATTGTTAGATGTGGTTTTTGAACAATTGCCGGTGAAGGTTTTTGAAATAGCGGAATATAATCCATTGTTAGATGTTCAAGGCAGGACTATTAAGACCATCATGGAAATCCTGAATGGTTTAGGCAGACATTTTACGTCATAGGAGTTCTAAAATAAAATTGTAGCCATGGAAACGCCAGTATCTCTAATCAAAGGAATTGTTGAAGAGTTTTTAAAGGAGAAGGGCGTTGAGCAGACAATACCAGTTCCCGTTCAGATGACCAGAGATGAATTTGAGGGAGAAGTTACTATAGCGTCTTTCCCATTGGCTAAAGTATTTAGGAATAGTCCGCAAGCAGTAGCGGAATCTATTAAAGAGTTCATTGAAGTAAAACATGGAAATAAGGTAAAGAAAATTGAAGTTAAAGGAGGATTTGTAAACATCTCATTTGATGATTCTTATTGGATAGAGTTTATAAGGCGTTTAAGCAGAGAAGATGTTTTTCCGATTTTTCCAGAAAAGACTGAAACAATAGTTATAGAGTTTTCATCACCTAATACGAACAAACCACAACACCTTGGTCACGTAAGGAATAATGTTTTAGGGTGGGCAACCGCTATGCTTCTACAAAGGACAGGAACAAAGAATGTTATTAAAGTCAACCTGATTAATGACCGTGGGATACATATAAGCAAAAGCATGCTTGCATGGCTAAAGTGGGGGAATGGAATAACGCCAGAGAAGGCAGGCAAGAAAGGAGACCATCTAATAGGTGATTTTTATGTTATGTTTGAAAAAGAATATAAGAAACAGGTAGATGAATTGATTAGGCAGGGTGTTCCCAAGGAAGAAGCTATGGAACGGGCACCATTGATGCAGGAAGCCAGAGAATTATTACGCAAATGGGAAGCAGGAGACCCTGAAGTCCTCAGAATATGGAGAATGTTAAATGACTGGGTACTAGAAGGCTTTGACATTACCTACAAAAGGCTGGGCATTACGTTTGACCACATTGACTATGAATCCGAAACATATAAACTGGGTAAAGAAATAGTTCAAGAGGGATTAGATCAGGGAATTTTTTACAAAAAGGAAGACGGGTCGGTGTGGGTTGACCTGACCGATGTGGGTCTTGACCACAAATTGCTTTTGCGTTCCGATGGAACAAGTGTTTATATAACACAGGACCTCGGAACCATTGAGTTGAGATGGAATAGATATAAAATGGACCTGATGATATATGTTGTTGCCGAAGAACAAGAATATCACTTTAAAGTTTTGCAGGCTATTCTCAAAAAGTTGGGCAGACCGTATGCTGATAAGATTTATCACCTTTCTTACGCAATGGTTGACCTGCCAACAGGAAAGATGAAGTCCAGAGAGGGAACTGTGATAGATGCTGATGACTTGCTTGATGAGCTTCATCAGTTGGCTTATGAAAAAATCAAAGGATCACCTAAAACTGCTTCCCTCTCTGAAGAGGAAAAGCACGACCTTGCTGAGAAAATAGCGTTAGGAGCCATAAAATTCTATATGCTACGAGTTGATCCTAAAAAGCGAATACTCTTTCGCAAAGAAGAAGCACTTGATTTTGAAGGATACACAGGACCTTTCGTTCAATACACACATGCAAGAATTTCTTCCCTATGGGAAAAGGCGGGAGAAACCGTCATTGACTTTCAGGGTGGTTATGAATTCAATGCATCTGAGAGGCAGTTGTTAAAAATAATCGCTTTTTATGGGGAAATTTTACAGGAAGCAAGAAGGAAGTATGACCCATCTGCTTTGACCAATTTTCTCTATAGGCTAGCAAAAGAATTTAATAGGTACTATGCCAACACGCCCATAGTGAAAGAAGAGGATGAGGATGCCCGAAAAGCTCGTCTAATGTTGTCCAAGGCAGTTCAGCAGGTTCTGAAAGATGGCTCAGATGTCCTTGGAATTCCTCTTCCTGAGAAAATGTAGAAAGCTAAAGTCTTGCTAAAATTTCAAGCAACTCACGGGCTTTGCCTGCCGGTATCTGACTCTTAACCATTCCACCAGATGATATATGTCCGCATCCTACTATGAGTCCTTGAAAAGCTAGTGCTACATATCCCTTTTCTCCATCTGTTGTGGACTCTGGGAAATTAGAAATATGTAATATTCCCCCTTGAAGCAGTTTGCTCAATGTTTCTTTATTGGTGTTAACGACATTTTTAGTAATGTAAGGAGATAACCATTGTAGGGCTACTGTTGTGGGCTTGGGATTGCCTTTGATTCTCAGTAATCTGAGTCCTGCTTTCACAATTCGGAGGTCGGAAGGAACTATAGAAAACGAGGCAAGCCACAATTCGTCACCGCGATTAAATACTTTATATTGGTCCCACATTGATTCAGGCACACCAAACCTGTCATGGAAATATTGTTTTACAATTTCTTTCCAGTTGTCTGAAAAATCAAGAGATATAACCTTTCCTTTGTACTTAAACCTTTTGCTCATAGTCTTCTGAGTTTTGCTATATACATTCCACCACTGTCCAATTGATGCGGATAAATCCTAATGGTATATCTCAAGGATTCGTCAAATTCCATACCTTGCCATTTTATCAGTCCCTTAGAGTGTGGGATATTTTCTGCCATTTCTATTGGCACTATTTCACATGGTTCATTTTGTAAAGCATAGTTTACCACTGCTTCATTTTCCTCTGGGGCAAAAGTACACGTAGAATAAACTATAATACCACCCGGTTTAGTCAATTGAATTGCTCTTCTGAGGAGTCCTTTTTGAGTGCCACTAATTGATTCAATAAATCCTTCCTCTGCGCCTTTGCGCCGTGATTTAGTTTCTCGGGCTCGTCCTTCCCCTGAGCAGGGAACATCAACTAATACTCTGTCAAAAGGTCCAGAATCGGGAAACATTATACCATTATGTTGTGTAATAATAGTGTTTAGTACACCCATTCTGTGCGTATTTGCCTGCAAGGAGCGAAGTCTTCCTGTTACTGGTTCATTGGCAATTATTGTACCTGTGTTTTTCATTATTTGTGCTATATGAGTTGTTTTGCCACCAGGGGCTGCCGCTAAGTCTAATATAAGTTCGTCTTCCTGTGGGTCAAGTATAGGGCTTACCAACCCTGGTGCTATATCCTGAACATAGAACCAACCAAGCCAATGGTATAGCGTATGTGTAATAGAGTATCCCGGAGTATCTATGACCTCGTAGAACCATTTTGCAAAAGAGACTTTTTGAAGAATAAAACCTAACTTCTCAAGTTTGGAAATTACCTCTTGTTCTGTTACTTTAAGAGTATTTACCCTGATGTAATGCGGTTGTGGAGTTAATAAGCAAGCTTTGAAACTTTCAAAGTCTGGAATTATGTCTGCATATCTATCCATTCTTCGGTTTCTTTATGTATATAAACGTGAGGCAGATTTCTACCAAGTCCCTTATAGTCCATCCCGTAACCTACAATGAACAGAGATGGGATTTTGAAGCCAACTAAATCAATATTAACATTGTGCTTTCGTTCTTTATGCTTATCAAATAATGTTATCACAACTATCCTTCCAGCAAATTGTTCAATGTCTTCTATGAGTTTGCTTAAAGTTAAGCCGGTATCTACTATACCGTCTAAGAGCACTATCGTTCTGCCTTTCCACTTGACGTTATCCAGAGAAACATGCACAGTTAATTCACCTGAACTTTTGTCTTTAGTATAGGAACTTGCTTTGATGAAATCTATTTCGCATGGACCCTTATATGCTCTAATGAAATCAGCAGCGAAAACAAAAGCGCCTTTTAAAATGGGCACAAAGACAGGCACTGTGTTAGCAGGCAATAATTCCTTTAGTTTATTGGCTAATTCTTGAACTTTATTATGAATCTCTTGTGAATGTTTATATAGAACGAAAGTCTTATCATCAAGGCGGATGACGTCATCCATAGGTAAGAAAAATTGAAATCTAGGTTTAATTGTTTCCTTCTTGTGCTGCCGCTCCGCTAACCAATTCTGCAAGTTCTCTGGTAATGCTTTCCTGTCGTGCCTTGTTCATCTGAATTCTTAATTCCCTCAATAGCTCTGAAGCGTTTTCCGTTGCCTTGTCCATTGCAGTCATCCGTGCACCATGTTCACTTGCCCTTGCATCTAGCAAGACCCTAAAGATGTGCTGGTCAAGGAGCCAAGGTATTAGTTCACCGAGCAGTTTGTCTGCTTCCGGCTCAAAAATGAATTCAATTGCTCTGGATGTTTTCTCTGATGTTACGGGTTTGATAGGGAGAAACGTTTCCACTTCATATAACTGTACCGCCGGATTTTTAAACTTTGCATATACTATATCTATTAGGTCTGCCTCCCCATTTAAAAACTTATTGCGCAAGTATGCAGAAAGTTCTCTAGCTTGCTCAAAAGAAAGGTCCTCAACAAGATCAAAGAAAGAGTCATTTGTTTTATAGCCCTCCTTCTGGAAAAATTGTAAACCCTTTTTACCTATTGCTATTATTTCTACATTCTCCTTGTTTAATTCAGGATTTGCTTTCAGAATCTCTTCTACTCTTTGCTTAGCACGTTTATTGAGATTGGAATTATAAGCTCCGCACAAGCCACGATGAGAAGTTATATGAATGAGTATATAATTTTTTACAGGACGAGATATTGTCCATGGTAACTGAACATCTTGTGAAACTCCTTGTGATATATATGATAGCATATCGTTAAGAGCATTGGCAAAGGGTCTCATTTTTACAATAGCATCCTGTGCCCTGCGCAATTTAGCAGCGGCAACTAACTTCATAGCCTGGGTAGTCTGCTGAATATCCTTAATGGATTGAACTCGCCGCCTTAATTCACGTAGCTTCCCTCCGGACATCTATAATTTCGTTTAGGAAACGGATTCTTTATCCTTTACAAATTCCTTGAGTGTTTCTTTTGCTTCTTCCTCAAGGGTTTTGGTAATTGTATCGTCTAATTCCCCTTTAGCCAGGCGTTCCATTACATCTTTGTGTTTCGTATGCATTCTCTCAAGGAACTTAGCAACAAACGGTCTAACCTGTTCAATCTCCAAGTCCATCAATAAGCCTTTGGTTCCAATATATATCATTGCAATCTCATCTTCTACTGGATATACGTGATGAGCTTCCTGTTTTAAGAGTTCTGTTAACCTTTTTCCTTTCTCAATTATGAACATAGTTGCTGGGTCCAAGTCTGAACCAAATTTGGCAAATGCTTCCAGTTCTCTATATTGTGCCATGTCAAGTTTTAGCGTACCTGCCACCTTTTTCATGGCTTTGTTCTGTGCTGCACCTCCAACTCGTGAAACAGATATACCCACGTTAATAGCTGGTCTCACCCCTGCATTGAATAAACCTGTTTCAAGGAAAATCTGTCCATCAGTAATGGAAATAACATTGGTTGGTATGTAAGCAGACACGTCCCCGGCCTGGGTCTCAATAATTGGAAGGGCTGTTAGAGAACCACCACCTTTAACACGACCTTTCAATGACGGTG
>WFXT01000006.1 GCA_015490475.1 Bacteroidota bacterium | reverse complement strand
TGGTAGGTGATAATCCTGCCAGTAAGGTATATGTAAGACACAAGGTAAAGGCGGCAGGAGATGCAGGGATAGAAGCCAAACTCCTTAATCTTGATGATAGTACCAGCGAAGAAGAATTGGTCAGATATATACAACGTGTTGCGACGGAGTTTGACGGAATTATTGTTCAATTACCGTTGCCAAAGCATATAAACGAGGATGTCATAATTAAACACATTCCACCTTCAAAGGATGTAGATGGATTCACACCGGAGAATCTGGGTCTATTAGCTCGTTCAACACCACGATTTATTTCCGCTACACCGCTGGGCATTTTATTTTTACTTCATGCTTATGGAGTGCAGACAAAAGGGAAAAATATAGTAGTAGTGGGGAGGAGCAATATAGTGGGAACGCCTATGGCTCTTTTGATGTCAAGGAGATTCCCCTGGGCTAATGCTACTGTTACTATATGCCATTCAAGGAGTGATGATATCGCAAGCCATCTGAAACATTCGGATATTGTGATTGTTGCGGTTGGCAAGAAGCATTGGCTCACAAGAAGTATGGTTCACCCTGAAATGATAGTTGTTGATGTTGGAATTCATGTTAATGATAATGGTAAGTTGACTGGTGATGTGGAGCCTTCTGTGAGAGAAGTTGTTAAGGCTATTACACCAGTTCCTGGAGGGGTTGGTCCGATGACCGTTGCTGCACTTCTCTTTAATGTTTATCTGGCTTCTGCATTATCTAAGGGAATTATTACTAATGTTGAAACTGTTATTAGTGAATGCATTTCCTTCTTGCAAGAAGAACTTAGTAGAAGCACAGAAAAAACAGCATAAAATGGGTTATTATCCAGAAGAGATAGTGGAGCCAATGCGACAGGATATTCTGGTTGCAGGATTTGAGGATTTGCGCACTCCTGAAGATGTAGATGCATTCATGGAAAGAGCCAAAGACACAACAGCAATAATATTTGTTAATTCAGTTTGTGGATGTGCAGCAGGTTCGGCACGTCCCGGTCTTAAGATGGCATTGGAGCAAGCACGCAAGAAACCACAATTATTGGGAACGGTTTTTGCCGGTGCTGACCTTGAAGCCACTGCCAGGGCACGAGAGTATATGCAACCGTTCCCACCTTCATCGCCTTCTTTAGCCCTTTTCAAAAACGGTCAGCTGGTCTGGTTTATGCCACGCTATGAAATTGAAGGCAGAACACCTGAAGAGGTGGCAGAGATAATAACACAGGCTTTTGAAAGTTTCTGTTGATAATATCTACGTAAACGGAGATTCTCACTACTTTTTCTCTATTTTAGTTATGTGATTAGAGTCAGGGTTCTATTATGGTTTTCTTGGGTTCTTTTGCTTGTTTTGGGCTCATTGATGGTATATTTCAGTATTTTGCCGCCGGAGTGGCTTGGACAAAGTGTCCCTAAAAAGGAAGATATAGCATTTATTTTGAGTTTAACATTTGCGGTAACCTATGCCCTTGTTAGAAATTATGTTATTGAACGGGAAGTTTTCAGTTTTTCAATGGTTTGGGTGTTTGTGGCTCTGTTCATATTGCTTGCTGGCTTGAGTGAGCAGGTAATCAGGCTGGCTTTCCTTGATGTGGAAATTGTTCAAATAAGGGCAGTAAGTTATTTCTGGCGGTTGGTCATAATATCTGCGGGGCTCTCTGGAGCATTGTTGTTTATTAGGAAGTTAGTGCTTTTTAAGGCAGGGAAACGAGAGCATATTATATGGAGTATAATGGAGGTTATAATTATTGCTACCTACTTTTTCAACCTGTTCTATTTCCGTCCTGAAGTATCAATGGGCATATTGATTGTGTTGTCTATAGCATTGCTCTATTTCCTGTTTCAATTGAGATGGCTTTTGTTTATTTCCCGAAAGGAATTGTTTCAATCGTTAGTTGCCATCTTGCTGACACTGATCGCAGTTTATTTCATTATTGAGTCACTGCGTAGTCCAGAGCTATTGACCTATCTGCTCGTCCCTTTTTACCGAAACAGTGCCTGGGTTATGGCGACGGGCTTTATAGGTGCTTATGCACTAATCTCTCTCCTTGGAATGGTTATTATATTACCGTTGCGTGGGGTTATTGAGGAATTTCGGGAGGCAGAGCATTTTATGGAGCAGTTAATAACTGAGCACAGGGCATTGACAGAGTGGATTGAAGAGTTAGCACAAAGAGCTATGGAAAGGACATCTTCTGACGGTATTATGATAAGAATTCCTGACAAAGGTATTCAGGTGAAAATGGGAGTGTTACCATCCGAAACACGGTTGATGCTAATTTGTGATGCTTCAATGGATTCGTGCTCTTATATGATTGACAATAATATTAGAAATGAGGAGTCTATCCAGTCACAGTGTATAATTCCGATTGTTCTGGAAGAAAAATGTAGGGGAATACTTTGTGCTTTTAAATCAGTCAGGTTTGGATATGATGTTTACCTGGTCAGGTTATTGGAAGAAATTGCGTATCAGATTTCTCTTGTGCTTATGTATGAAGAATCTATGGAGAGGCGTGAGGCTATAACTCGTGCTAATATTATGCTTGAGACTGCCCGAACAGTGCAACTAAACTTGTTGCCTGATAGGTCGTTTGAGAGCAATATAGTTGAAATATCGGTGTTTTTCAAGCCTGCTCAAGAGGTGGGTGGAGATATATACTGGTGGAAGAAAAGCAATGAAAGGGTGGCTTTTGCACTTGCTGACGTTAGTGGAAAAGGTATTCAGGCGGCTTTTATTATGGCATATTTGCGAGGTGTCCTTGATGGGCTGCCTTCTCAAAATTGGGACATTTCCTTCGTTCCTGCATATATTGAAAACGCTACTCGTCACATTCTTATGGCTCAAGAAAAATTCATAACTATGGTATGGCTATGTGCTAAAAAAGAAAGTATTGAAATAGTTAGGTGTGGCCATCCGTCCCCTATTTGGATTTCTGCTTCGGGGGTAAAGGTCCTTTCGGGGGGAGCCCTTCCGCCTGTTCCATTAATTTCCCTTGTTGAAAAGCAAGAAGTAGGTATTAAACTGGAAGAACCTGGAATACTTGTATTGTATTCAGACGGGTTATCCGAATTAAGAATAATTGACAATGATGGTGAAGAAACATTTCTTGGAGAGGAGGGCATTGCGAAAGTGCTGGAAACAGCTGGAATATCAACAGAAGATTCCGCAGAAGATGTACTTCACAAATTCTTAAATAGATTACGAGAATATTACGGTTCTGATACTATTGAGTTTGATGATGATGTAGTTATCGCGGTTGTCCGCTATATGCAATAGTCCAGCGAACGTAGAAGGAAAACCATAGCCAATGACCTGTCAAAACAGGTTCTGTTATGCTTAGCCAATTCCTTGGTTGATATGTTATTGTTGCGATGTGCAATCTATAGTTGTAACCCAGAAGGACATCAAAGGAGAAAAGTTCTGTTAAATATACAGTATATCCGACTGGTAGGAGAAAGTTAAAAATTCTATATTTGAAGGTGAACGGTTCATTGTCCACAGTAAAAGGCATGTAAAAGAAATGAGCAGATAAGATGGGTCCAAAGTGGAAACCTTCAAGGTAATAACCGTCCTGGTCAAAATACCAGCGTTGTCCCACTATTAGTCTAAAGCCAAGTCCACGAATAATGTCTATTTCCGAATTAGGATTGTTGACGGCTTCTGTGAGTAAGGCGTGCCAGAAAGCCCTGCCTATGAATGTTAAATAAGAAAATCCGGTTCCAAACCAGATACTCTCTCTGAGAGCATATTTTCGCTCACCTATTATAGTAAGTTCACCTGCACCAATCATTTGACCCTGTAGTAACGCTAAAGGATTATTACGGACAGTCCAGACTGGTATAGGGTCAATAGACTGAGCCTGCACCACCGCACAGAAGCAGAATCCAGATACTGTTATCCACTTTCTCACAACACAGGTCCACCTGCTAAGATACTCTGATCTACCTTATCTGCATAATTTTTATTGAAATGATCTATAAACTTTTGTGCTAATTGGCGTGCCGTCTTATCATATTCATCAGGATTTTGCCATGTGTTACGTGGATTCAATATTTCATCGGGGACACCGTCAACATGTTGTGGAATTTGTAGATTGAAAACCGGTAGTGTGGAGTAAGCAACTTTGTCCAGTTCCCCTTTCATAGCAGCACGAACCAATCTGCGTGTGTGGGGCAGGGACATTCGTTTACCAACTCCGTAAGGTCCACCTGTTAAACCAGTATTAACAAGCCAGACACGAACTTTATGCTTGCGAATTCGTTCACCAAGCATTTTGGCATATGTGGTATGGGGCAGTGGCATGAATGGAGCGCCAAAACATCCAGAAAAACTGGGTTGAGGTTCTTTAATGCCTATTTCTGTTCCCGCTACTTTGGAAGTGTATCCTAACAGGAAATAATACATTGCTTGTTCTTCAGTGAGTCTTGCGATTGGTGGCAGAACCCCATATGCGTCGTAAGTAAGGAAGAAAACATCTTTGGGATGGTCGCCCATACCTGATGGGACATAGGCATCGTCAAGGTAGTAAAGCGGATAGGCAGCACGGGTGTTTTCCGTCTTTGATGCATCAGCATAGTTGACTGTCCTTGTGCCGGGAAAGAATTTAACATTTTCCAGAATAGTGCCAAAACGAATGGCTTTATATATAACGGGTTCTTTCTCCGGGTCAAGGTTGATGCTTTTAGCATAACATCCGCCTTCTATGTTGAAGATTCCGTCTTCTGTCCATCCATGTTCATCATCACCAATGAGAAGCCTTTCAGGGTCTGAACTTAATGTTGTTTTGCCTGTTCCTGACAAACCAAAGAATAATGCAACATTTCCTGCTTTATCTGTGTTTGCAGAACAGTGCATGGAAAGGACATTGTCTTTATAGGGCAGAACAAAATTCATAACACTGAAAATTGACTTTTTGATTTCGCCTGCATAAGCAGTTCCGCCAATGATAACCATCCTTTTGCTAAAATTTATAACAACAAAGTTTTCGTGTGGAACACCATGTCGTTTAGGGTCTGCTTTGAAATTGGGCAAAGCGATAACATACCAATCAGGCTCAAATAAAATGAGTTCTTCCCTGCGGGGACGAATAAATAGGTGATGAACAAACAAATTGTGCCATGGATACGTGTTAATAAACCTTACTTTCCGCCTATATTTAGGGTCTGCACCAGCATAAGCATCTCTGACATATACTTCTTTCTGCCTTATAAATTCTTTCATGTCTTCTAAAAGGTGTTCAAAGTGTTCTGGCTCAAGAGGAATGTTAACGCTACCCCAATCTACACTATCAGCAGTTAACTCATCTTTCACAATAAATCTGTCCTTGGGAGCACGGCCCGTGAATTGCCCTGTGTCCACTACACAGGCACCACGGTCAGAAAGAAGAACCATATCACGCTTAATGCTATGTTCTACTAACTCAGGAACACTTAGTTGATAATAAATTTTTCGTGGAGATATTCCTACTGATTGAAGCGCATCCTCTATGCTTGGAGCGGCAACAGACATCACCATTTGACCCGTCTTTTCAGAAATACAAAGTTATACTACATAAATTTGATATAGATATGATGGATGCCATAGAAATTTTCAATCAAAATGCTAAGCGATACGATGCATGGTATATAAAGCACTGGTACGCATATCAAAGTGAATTAATAGCAATAAGGTCTGTTTTGCCAGAGTTTTCCAGAGGTGTGGAAATAGGTGTAGGTACAGGTAGATTTGCCATACCTTTAGGAATCAACGTCGGTGTTGAACCAGCAGAAGGAATGGCACAAATCGCAGAAGCTCGCGGCTTACGGGTAATAAGATCAATGGCAGAAGATTTACCTTTTCCTGAGCACTCTTTCGACCTTGTCCTGGTTGTGGTTTCAATATGTTTCTTTAAAGATGTTGAGTTAGCGTTGCAGGAAATAAGAAGGATTTTAATCGAGAGCGGGCATCTCATCATTGGCTTGATACCTGCAGATTCCTTAGTGGGACAATTCTACTTCAATAACAAGCTAAAGCCTTTTTATTCATACGCCCAATTCTGGACTGTTAAAAAGTTAATCAGCATATTGGAACATAAAGGATTTGCTGTGGACTGTGCTGTTCAAACTTTGTTTGACTTTCCCTGGATGCTGGCAAGAGAAGATGCTGTAATAGAAGGTTTTAGTACAGGGTCGTTCGTTGCTCTCAGGGCAATAAAAGTTTAGATTCAGTTCAAATTATTTAATTTAGCATTGTAAAATCAAACGACCATGGCAGTGAAATTACCAGAACTTCCTTATAGCTACGATGCTCTGGAACCCTACATTGATACCGCTACTATGTACATCCATTACAACAAACATCATGGGGGATATGTGGCTAAACTCAATGCTGCAATCAAGGACACAGAATGGGACTCAAAGACAATAGAAGAAATCCTGACCAATTTGAGCAGGGTTCCTGAAAACATCAGAACGGCAGTCCGTAATAACGGAGGGGGACACTACAATCACTCGCTCTTCTGGACAATCATGAAACCCAACGGTGGAGGTGAACCGGGAGGTGAGCTTGCCAGGGCAATAGAAGCGGAGTTTGGCTCTTTTGCTCGTTTTAAGGAGCTGTTCTCACAGGCTGCCGCTTCCAGATTCGGTTCTGGATGGGCTTGGCTTGTTGTCAAGGATGGCAAGCTGGTGATTGGTTCTACACCAAATCAGGACAATCCGTTGATGGATATTCTTGAAGACGACACTCTCAGAGGAGGTACACCAATCCTTGGGCTTGACGTCTGGGAACATGCGTATTACTTGCGCTACCAGTGGAGAAGACCTGATTACATTGAAGCATGGTGGAACGTGGTGAACTGGGAAGAGGTGGAACGTCGCTTTAACGAAGCACGATAGACATTTCGCGGAAACCCTTCTTTGAACCATCTCGTAAAATATAAATACAGTGAGGGGGGCTGCCTGAGGCAGTCCCCTTTAATTTTACACTCAAAAAATAAACCTTAAAATACTGTGCTATATGACGCAGGTACTTACTCAACAGCCTCAATACAAGACCTATTCCTTGCACAATTTCAAGAACATACCACAGATTCAAAAATTGCCCGAGGAAGTTATTGAAGCAATAGAGGTTGTAGCTCAAGTGCTTCCCTTTAAGACAAACAATTATGTTGTCAATGAACTTATTGATTGGGATAAGGCGCCCGATGACCCACTGTTCATATTGAACTTTCCTGTTCGGGAAATGCTTTTGCCAGAACACTATAAGCAGGTTAAAGAAGCATTGGATAAAGGCGTTGATAGAGCAACTCTCAGGGAAATAGTTAATAAAATTCGCTTGCAATTAAATCCGCATCCAGCGGGTCAGCTACAGTACAATGTTCCCTCAATAGATGGCATTAAGCTAAGAGGCGTTCAGCATAAATACAATGAAACAGTATTGTTCTTTCCATCTCAGGGGCAAACGTGTCATGCTTATTGCTCTTTCTGTTTCCGCTGGCCTCAGTTCGTTGGAATGGATGACCTGAAGTTTGCTATGCGTGAAGTGGACCTGTTAATCAAATATTTGCAGGCACATCCTGAGGTAACAGACCTGTTGTTTACAGGAGGAGACCCAATGATAATGAGAACAAAGGTTCTTAAAACATATATAGAGCCAATTCTGGAGGCAAATATTGAGCATCTTCAGACAATAAGGATTGGAACCAAAGCCCTTGCCTATTGGCCCTATAGGTTCATTTCTGACCCTGATGCCGATGACCTGCTCCGTCTTTTTGAGAGGATAGTTCAGAGCGGCAAGCATCTGGCTATTATGGCTCACTTTAATCATCCGAGGGAACTGGAGCCAGAGCCAGTGGCGGAAGCAACGCGCAGAATTCTGAACACAGGAGCAGTAATAAGAACACAATCGCCAGTATTAAATCACATTAATGCTGATAGCAAGTTGTGGGAGACAATGTGGAAAAAGCAGGTCAATATGGGAATGATTCCATATTATATGTTTGTTGCCCGGGACACTGGTGCCCATCACTTCTTTGCTATCCCGCTTGTTAAAGCATGGGAGATTTATCGTAATGCGTGGAAGAATGTGAGTGGATTGGGTCGTACAGCGCGTGGTCCAAGTATGAGTGCTACGCCAGGAAAGGTGGAAGTCCTCGGTCCCGCACAGGTTAATGGCAAGAAAGTGCTTGCCTTGAGAATGATTCAAGGCAGAAATCCAGATTGGGTAGATAAGCCATTCTTTGCTGAGTATGATGAAAAGGCAACATGGCTGGATGAACTTAAACCTGCTTTCTCAGATAAATTCTTTTTTGAGGATGAACTAGAGAAATATGTCAGAAAATAAGAGAACTAAAAGGCATATCTTTGTGTTAACCAAACGGTAAAGTAGTTAAATAAAGGGTTCAAATGAGGATACCAAGGGTTGAACTGACTGTAGAAGGGTACGAATCCTTAGATAGGGCGTTGAAAGATTTTAGAAGGCTGGTTGAACAGGCACGTATAGTAGAAGAATATAAAAGACATCTTGTTTATCTTAAGCCTTCGGTGGTTAGAAGACAACAACTTCTTCGGGCTATATATCGCGAAAAGATGAGGAGAATGATGGAGGAATAAAGCAGTCTTATGCAGTATAGCCATGCTTGAGGAAATCGCCGCCTTTGAGACATATTTAAAATCAATAAGACGGTATTCTATTAAAACAGTTGAAGC
>WFXT01000005.1 GCA_015490475.1 Bacteroidota bacterium | reverse complement strand
ATTTATCCCCTGTTCCTCCTAATAAACTTCCCGCAATACCGAAATCCTTTCCCTGTGTAAACACTGTTATATCCATAGGTGAAATTTTTGTTTTCTCGGGCAGTTTGCCTATCAATTCATATAAATGTATTAAGTATGCTTCATTTTTAATAACATTCACAGCTATAAGCCCTGCTTCTATGGCTTTTTCTCTTTGAATTTTACCTGCACCCACTATGCTTCCGTCACTTAGCAAAACGACATTATTGGGAGAAAAACCATCTATAAAATAAGACTTTGTTACCCCTCCTTTCTCATTGTTTATTTGTGTAATAAAGGTTCCGGACAATTTAACATCAGTATATATGAGCCATATTGAGCCATCTTCTGAGATTAATAGGTCATTAATGTGTCCACGCTTTGGAATAGTTATAGCCCATTTGACATTTCCTTGCTGGGATACGCGAGCCACAAAGGGCATTGTGTTAAGAGGAGAATTTCTATCCTTGTCCCATTCCGTGTAAACCTCCCCTGCAATGATTAAATCCCCTTTCCCCGTTGCTTTTACCCGATATATCCTCCATAAATATTTATTCTGTTCTGGGAACGTAATGTAAAATGCTTTTTTGAATGTGAGGTCTGGAGTTGCTAATATCAGTAGTCCTTGTGGTAACATGGCACTGGCAGGAAACATAGTATAGGTAGTTACCACCTTTATTTCGCCCATGCCCCCAATGGCAATAGTGTTGTCATCTATTACTGTGGCATCAAACACTTCTGAGAAGCCCTGCTCCACAGTAAATAGCTTGTAGTCAACAACATTTCCATTTCTATCTAATTTGCTTATAAAACTAACTTCCTTTATGTTGACCTTAGGATATACCTCTCCCAATGTGAACTGTAAATCCTTCCAAGCAAAAGTGTTTAAAACAAAGAACTTATATGGAAATTTTAGTCTTGAGCTAATAAATGTCCCTTCAGAAGAGTGTGATACTATAACCTGTTCTGCCGTGTTACTTGTTAATGCAATCTTTACCTCTCCGTCAGAGGATATAACACCACCTACCAATAACGAGTTTGCACCTTTTATTGGCACAATAGTGGTCTTTTGCGAAATAACGAGCTCTGGTAGAAATAAGGTTAGTGCAGAAATTAAAAGATTCTTCCACCACATCTTTCTAAAGGATTTTCCTACTAACAAAAATACAAAGTTTTTTCTAATTAAAGAAGGATTTGTATTGCTAATATGGTGTAATAAAGGAATTATTTACCTCCCCAAGCTTTTATTTTTACAGGCTGTCCTGAGCCATTGATAAACATGAAATATATTCCTGCAGGCAAGTCAGAAAGAAGCACTTCGATAGCACGTCGGGCTGAGTATATCTTCCTTCCAAAAGAGTCAAATATTTCAATGTCTGCAGGATTTAATGGTTTTATTCGTATTTTATTGTCGGCAGTATAAGAAATTATGACTACGTCTGTAGCCTCTGGAAATTCAAGACCTGATACAGTTACATTATGACATCCCGAGGTGTCTGTACACGAACCAACTGTAATTACAACAGCATAGGAGCCAGATTGGTCTGCGACGAACGTATTGGACGTTGCCCCTGCAATGGGACTGTTCGTGGAGCAGTCTATCCATTGGTAAGCATCAGCACCTGCTGTTGCAGTAAGCACATTATTACTAACACTAACATTTGTGTCAATGGTGGTAATGGAGACATCATAATAAACTATTGAGTCGCATCCTTTAGAGGTTGTAAGGGAATCAAAGACATAAATTCCAGAAACAGTAAAGGTATCTCCAAAAGCATTTACAAAATAAGAGCAAGCTTCATGAGGGACGGTATCCCTCTTAGTGAGATTAATAGTAACATCTGCAATAATTATTGAATCACAACCTGTGGAAATGGCAACAAGTGTATCAAATGGATAATAGCCTGAAGAAGTGGCTACCACACCAGAAGGAAGGGTTATTGAATCGCATGCTGAAACAGCAATGGTATCGTAAAGTGGCGGGTTGATTGTTACATCAAAAGGCACTATTGAATCGCAACCGGTAAATGTAACAAGTGTGTCATAGTACAACCCGCTTGTGGTAACCACCGTTCCTGAAGGCAAGGTAAACTGTGTGCATGCAGAAACAGTTTGTGTGGGAGCGGTAATGCTAACACAATTCTCTGCCCATTTAACTATAAATGGGTCATACAGTGTGTCGGGAATTGCTAACGGACCTGAATGTCTTGGACCTAATCTCGCATTGCCCGTGTTGTAAGTTCCAACTATATATGCCGATATACCAAACACAGCTACACCATATCCCCTGTCCTGATTAGTACTTCCTGCTTCCCTTGCCCAGTAATAGTTACCAAGAGTATCAAATTTTGCAAGATAAATATCATAATCCCCAGCGCTGTATATATAGTCAACCCCTGGGGAAGGGTCCATGTCTGCAACATCCTGAAAACGACCAGCAACATATACATATTGGTTATAGGAAGTTACAGCGGAACCATAATCGTAGGAAGGACTTCCAAAATTACCTGCCCATGTCAGACTTCCGTTTGTGGAATATATAGCCAGAAAGGCATCTGCAGACCCATTGGATGAAAGAGTGTATGTGCCCGATGATGGGTCAAAATCTACTGTGCTTTGAAAGATGCCTGTTAAAAGGACTTTTGTACCACTCACGTGAATATCGTAGCCATAGTCGCTAGCGCCAGCACCCAAACCAAAGCCAAATCTAAATGTTCCTGTTTTGTCAAGCGACAGAACAATTATATCTGCTTGTGTTGTGCTTGTGGCATGAATAGCTGTCCCGGCTCCGAAACTTAGGTCAATAGTATCGTTTGTGTAGCCAGTAGCATAAATATTTCCAGCATTGTCACTTGCAAGAGCATAGATTTTGTCCCTTCCATCACTACCAGTGCATCTAGACCACCTGTATGTGAGCGAGGAATCAAGCGCTATAAGACAAATGTCGCTTCCCCCCACTGAAATATAAGGAACACTGTCTGTAGGCCCAGGAGCAGGATTTAAATCTATCGTATCTTCAACATTTAGGGACACTACAACCAAGGTGTCACCTACTACAGTAACAGAATATGCTTCATCATATTGGTCACTGCCCCATCTCACTGCATTTATAAAATTTCCGGCAGTGTCCCATACAGCAAGAAAACCATCTCTATTCCCATAGCCGTCAAGGGTAAAAGTGCCTGGTCCTGGGTCAAAGTCCACAGTTCCCGTGACCCTTCCTGTCATATAAATGCGTCCACCAGATACAAATAAGGACAAACCGGCGTCGGTGAATGGTCCACCAAGACTCTTAGCCCATTTTAGATTGCCATTAGTATCAATCTTGACAATCACTGCATCATAACCTCCTTGCGTACTCAAAACTGCAGAGGACGAAAAGATTACAGAATCATTGAAAGACCCTATGGCATATATGTGACCATCGTAGTACACCACATCCTGGAAATCTTCCCTGTTTGTACCTTGAAGAGTTAATTGCCAAATGTATTGAGGTGTTTGGGCTAAGGAGTAACTGCCTATGACAACAGATGTTAATATTAGCATCCTCATAAATCATTCTATTTTGGAGTGTTGAGTTACTTGTTATATACAAAAATAAGGCAAATCGGAGTTATATAACAAATCCCTCATTGGATTAGTTGGCGAATTTACGTTAAAATGCATATCTTTGTATGCAGAATAAAGAGCAAATTGCTTAGTATGAAGCTTGGCAGACTATTGGGATTGGGTTGTTTTATTATGGTAACACTATTGGTGAATGGCCAAGATAGATATGTATTTGACTATAGTGGCAAAGTTGACACATTTATAGTGCCTCAAAATGCTTGCAGAATAGTTGTTAAAGTGTGGGGTGCCGGTG
>WFXT01000004.1 GCA_015490475.1 Bacteroidota bacterium | reverse complement strand
CTTTATATTAGGCGTTATGTCTTCTCCCTTTATGCCGTCGCCTCGTGTTGCTCCCCTAACCAGCAAGTCATTTTCATATACCAGGGCTATGCCTGCTCCATCATACTTAGGTTCTACACAAAAAGAAACCTGTTCTCCCACAAGGTCATAAACACGGCGTGCCCACGCCCGCAAATCATCGGCATTATATGAATTTTCAAGGGATAACATGGGGGCAAGATGTTCCACTTCCGGAAACTCCTTGGTTATATCACTGGCAACACGCTGAGTGGGAGAATCAGGCGTAACAAGGTCTGGATATTGCTCTTCTATGCGCTTCAAAAGACTGAACAACTGGTCATACTCATAATCCGATATAACAGGGTCATTCAAAATGTAATATCTCCAATCATGATACCTGATCACTTCCCTCAATTGTTCTGCTAATTGCTTAGCTTCTTGCTTGTCTTCTGGAACCCGATTTACAGATAACAATTTCTTACTAAGGTCAATAAGATCCTTCTGCTTCGTTGCGTCATATAACAACTCCATCGCCATATCCTTGATGTTTTTATGTAAAGTTACAATATTTGACTGTGAAAAGCTTCAAAACCCAGAGAAAGTACATTAAGAAGAACAAGAAAGTCTTAACCAAGTAAGGAACGCTTATCACAAAGAAAAAGAGCCCTGTGTTTATCGGTGTTTCATAATAAAAACGAACCACAGTGTCACCGGAGTTACACAGAGGAAGAAACACAGAGTGCAGGAAAAATAAAGTCAATAAAGAAAAAACTCTGTGGTACCTTGTGTAACCCTGTGGTTAAAATGTAAATTACAAAAAACGCAATGTAGGTCTAAATTTTAAATCAACCCATACAGTTTAATTTTTATTTCGTATATTAGCATTACAAAACAGCAGTGCCATGACTAAGAGACATTACTGGCTACTGGCTACTGGCTCTAACGCCTCAACACCTCCCCGCTCAATCAACTACTCAATGGCTTAGCATTATGAGGTCCTTCTCAGACAAAGAAAGAACAGACACCTCGGGTTACTTCTTCATTACAACACCAAACAATTACACCTCCGCACAACTGCTCAATGAATATCTTGCCCTCTCAGGAGATACTCTATCTGCTTTCGTCAGAACAAGGCAATGGACAGACTCCTTCGTTCATCACCACCATTATGAGTATCAGCACTATTTCATGGGTATTCCTGTTGTTGCTGGCGTCGTTCGTGAGCATTTCAACAAAGAAGGACTCTATCTTATCAATGGCAAAATTGGTCTTTTTGATGGCGTGGACACCATTGACATGGGTTTTATTGACCCTCCAGACTTTGCTGTCAACATTTTCCTGAGGTCGCATTTTGGCTATCCAGGCGACACCACATACTACTTCGCATGGCAGGATACCGCATGGGAAAACCAGCTCAAAAGAGACCTTGAAGACTCAACGGCAACATGGTTCCCCACTGCTCGTCTGGTGTGGGTAACGCCCGAACTGGGCTACACACCAGGACCTTATCTACGCAATCTCCAGCTGGCATATGAAATCAGGGTCTTCTGTCTGAGACCGTTCTTCTATAGAACATATTATGTGAATGCTTTTAAACCGTGGGAAATTATAAAAATTTCAGAAAATGTAAGGACGTATAACGCCCTATCACAACAAAATTCCTGTCCGGATGGATACTCTTTGGCTGACATATGGTATCACGACTCTCGCTGTATTGATATTACAAAGAGTGGCCTCAAGCAATATCTAATTGCCAACGATGATGGACACGATTTTGAAACTAGGGTATATGTTTATGACCCAACCAACTACAATGTTGAATTTATGTGGAGTAATGCACTAAGCCCTTCCGCTGGAAGAAGCAGGACTAGCTGGGGAGGTACATATGCAGAAGCAACTAGCCCTCATTGGTTCGTACAAGCTTCGTGGGATTTTCTGAGAGATTCCTTCAATTTCCAATTAACAAGTCCTTTAAGGATTCTTAGCAGAAAAACAGGATACAAAGGAGCTGGTTCAACATACCTACAGGGCTTTCATTATATTGTCCTGGGTGAAGATAGGGATGCCGACTGGTATTCAGAACATGCTATAGACATTGTAGCACATGAGTTCATACACAGGGTCATTGATGAATTAAATCCTCTTGATTATTCCAAAGAATCTGGAGCCATAGAAGAAGCCCTGTCTGATATTTTTGGATTTATAATAGAACGCTGGATAGAGGGACAGGGTGCAGATTGGCAAGCAGGAGAAGATGCATCTTACTTATATACAGACAGTATTTTGGAAAGAAGTTTTACTTACCCAAAGCTATTTGGAAAACATTACATTCCTGGTTCTAATTGCACTTGGCAAAAGGGACAGCCAGACACATATCAGGGACAATACTGGTATGACGTGAACTCGCCAGATTCCTGCGATAACTGGGGGGTTCATACTAATTCCGGCGTGATAAACTATTGGTTCTATTTAATATCCAGGGGAGGCACAGGAGTTAATGACCATGGCTGGGCATATAATGTTACACCATTACCGTCCGAGTTCAAAGCCTTTAAAATTATCTTTTTCGCCATTGAAAACTACATGATTCCGTACACTTCCACCTTTTCAGAATTTCGCATTTCCACCTTAGAGGCAGAGAAACAATTATTCAATGTTTGTCCTTATCAAAGAACACTCAAACTTGCATGGTATGCCGTAGGGGTATCTACTGACACACTTGTACAACAGCCATGTAACGCAATAGATAATACAGAATTAGCAAATGATTCATCAACAAAGTTAATTAGGCAAAGCAATAGAGAGTACCTACTTTTAACCAACAGACCAATACATGGCTTTATACTAAATTCCATTGGACTTATTATTAACAGGTTTTCCTGTGAATCATACTGTAAATTAGAAATACCACAAACTTCAGGTATTTATTACCT
>WFXT01000003.1 GCA_015490475.1 Bacteroidota bacterium | reverse complement strand
TGCTGGACGAGGCGAATACGACCCAGTAGCGTCAAATGATACACCCGAAGGAAGAGCTAAAAACAGGCGCACGGAAATAATTCTGATTCCTAAACTGGATAAGATAATGCAGTTGCTTGAAACAAAGTAATTTTAACTTAATGAAGTGCTAACCCTGGGAAAATATAAAAGCCATGAAGAAGGCTGTGGTAATTTTCATGGGTGTGTTAATATTTGGATTTGTGGCATGCGAAACAAGTCAAGAATCAGAACAAGCTCCTTCACAAACACCTGAAACCAAGGAAGAAACAACACCAAAAGCTACCTTTAACGTAGAGGATAGTGTTAAGGTTATTGGCAAGAAAGTAGCAATGGCTACATTTAAAGCCCTTTCTGCCGAAGTGGTGCGAGCTATAAGAGATGGTGGTCCCCAACACGCTATCAAATATTGCAATGCCAAAGCCAATCCACTGGTTGATTCCATAAGCAAGTCTCTTGGTGTTAAGATAGCCCGGGTTTCGCACAGGAGGAGAAATCCTGCAAATTCTGCTAATGCATACGAACGTGAACTGATAAAGAAATACATAGAGCAGCTGAAAGCAGGCAAGAATCCAGAGCCCGTAGTTCTTAATGTGGACACAGGATACATATTTTACGCGCCAATTGTAATAGAAAAACCTCTATGTCTAACCTGTCACGGCATCGTGGGACGTGAACTATCACCTGAACTGCATGAATTTATCAAGCAATATTATCCCACTGATTCGGCATACAACTTTAGAACTGGTGACGTAAGAGGACTCTGGAAAATTTTTGTCCCTAAAGAGAAAGTCTCATGACAACGGTGGTGAAAAACATAAAGGCTCCTCGCGGGTCCCAGATAACCTGCAAGGGATGGCTTCAAGAGGCAGCATACAGAATGTTGTTGAATAATCTTGACCCGGAAGTAGCAGAAAAACCAGAAGAGCTAATAGTTTACGGGGGTATAGGCAAAGCAGCTCGTAATTGGGATGCGTTTCATAACATTGTGAAAGCCTTACACGACCTTGAAAATGATGAAACCCTTCTTATTCAATCGGGTAAACCAGTGGGAATATTCAAGACACATCCGTGGGCACCCCGTGTATTAATAGCAAATTCTAACCTTGTTCCCAAATGGGCAACATGGGATGTTTTTTATGAACTGGAAAAGAAGGGCCTGATAATGTTCGGGCAAATGACGGCTGGCTCATGGATATACATTGGTTCGCAAGGCATTGTTCAAGGCACGTATGAAACTTTTTTAGCCTTGGCAAACAAGCACTATAACGGGACATTAAAAGGTAAACTGGTTGTAACAGCAGGGTTGGGCGGAATGGGTGGTGCCCAGCCTTTAGCAATTACGATGAATGAAGGGGTGTGTCTTGCCGCAGAAATGGAACCATGGCGTATTGAAAAGAGAATCAAAACAGGATATCTTGACGAATACTATACGGACTTAGATAAAGCCATTGATAGAGCGTTAGAAGCTAAAGAGCGACGAGAAGCAGTATCAATAGCCTATTTAGGTAATGCCGTTGATTTATTGGAACGGTTGATACAACGTGGTATAACGCCGGATGCTTTGACAGACCAGACTAGTGCCCATGACTTATTAAACGGTTATTATCCTGTAGGATTGTCCTTGGAAGAAGCCCTTGAACTAAGACGGTCGAATCCCAAAGAATACATAAAAAGAGCTAAAGAGAGTGTAGCACGACATGTGCAGGCAATGCTAACATTAATGAGGCAAGGGGCTGTTACATTTGATTATGGCAACAATATCAGGGCACAAGCATATGAAGCAGGAGTCAAGGATGCCTTTGATTTTCCTGGTTTCGTTCCAGAATACATAAGACCGTTGTTCTGTGAAGGAAAAGGACCTTTCAGGTGGGTTGCCCTTTCCGGTGACCCTCAAGACATCTATACTACAGACCAACTTTTGATGGAATTATTCCCGGAAAACGAGGGGTTGCATCGCTGGCTGCGTCTGGCACAAAAGAAAATAAAGTTTCAGGGGTTGCCTGCCAGGATATGCTGGTTAGGATTAGGAGAGCGGGACAAAGCAGGTCTTGCATTTAACCATCTTGTCAAAACAGGCAAACTAAAGGGACCCATTGTTATAGGACGTGACCATCTAGACACTGGCTCAGTAGCATCACCATACCGCGAAACAGAAAAAATGAAAGATGGTTCCGACCCCATAGCAGATTGGCCTATTCTAAACGCTTTATTAAATGCAGTAAGTGGGGCGGCATGGGTTTCCTTCCATCATGGTGGAGGTGTTGGCATGGGATATTCCCTGCACGCTGGAATGGTTGCTGTTGCCGATGGTTCCGAAGAAGCGGACAAACGGCTTGAACGTGTTCTGTTTAACGACCCGGGCATTGGTGTTGTAAGACATGCTGACGCTGGCTATGAAACAGCAAAAGAAACTGCCAAGAAGTTCAACATTGACCTTGAACAACGTTTAAATCAAAAACAACAATGAGCAAGAAAATAATTGTGACGGATAAAGCTCCTGCTCCAGTAGGTCCCTATTCACAGGCAGTGGAAGCAAATGGATTTTTGTTCATATCTGGACAAATAGCCATTAATCCAGCAACGGGAACATTAGTTAAAGAGTCAATCGAAGTAGAGACACGACAAATTATGGAAAACATAAAAGCCATTCTGGAAGCACGTGGCCTGTCTATGGAAAACATAGTAGATACAACCATTTTCATTACAGACATTGATTTCTTTCCTGCTGTGAATAAAACCTATGCTGAATATTTTAAGGAGGGGGGTGCTCCAGCACGAAAAACCGTTGCTGTTAAGGACCTGCCACTCGATGCTAGAGTGGAAATAGCAGCAATAGCAGTGGTTTCTGAGTAATCTTATCTAATTGCTTGTTACCCGATAAAGCAGCTTTTTATTTCCTGAGAAAAGAAAGTCAATTGTGTCTTATTAATTCGTAGGCTAATACAATGTAATAGGTATTGTTCTGCGCCCCCCTGATATTTGGTCATATATTTGAACGAAGTAGCTACCAGGAGGCAATTGAGAAAGTGAAATTGTATGCGTTTGTTCTTTACCTACGTCTCTTGTCCACGACTTAACCAGTTTTCCCGAGATAGAATATATACCAATATTAAGAAGAGCTGGTTGCCATGCATAGATAACCAATTCTTTGGAAAGAGGACTAAATGTAATGTCCGCAGAAATGCCGTCATATGTTCCTTTTAGGGTTATTGTGTTACTAAACACAGGCTCTTTGTCTTCTTGATAGGCAACAACTCTATATGTTGCGACTGCCTCATAGGTTTCGGGATATATTACATATGAAAAACTATCTTTGGGCTCCATGGGCAGTTTTGCAACTACTTCCATTTCCCCTAACTCCGAAGAATATCGTTCAATAACAAAGAAACCTTTCATCGGATCATCGTTATTAGTAGTCATTACAAACCATTTTAGCACATGAGCACCCATATCATTGATCTTTCCTGTCAAATATATCCCCTCCAAAACCAAAGGACCGGGTGCCCAGTTCAAAATTTCAAAATCGCATTGATCACCTGCATATCCATCTACCATTAACACATATACCTCACCCGGAATTAACCCTGTTGCTGTCACACTACCATTAGTACTAGTTCCTGGATTAAAACAGTTAGATACACTTGTAAAAGTAGGATTACATAAATTGCCACTTACAG
>WFXT01000002.1 GCA_015490475.1 Bacteroidota bacterium | reverse complement strand
GCAAAATCCAGTGGTAAGTGATAGGATAATTATCTTTTGATGGCGATAGTGAGACATTTGCCTTTAAGGAATCGTTCTGTTCTTGGATACCTGTTATGGAAATCTTAGGACTGATATTGAATACGGGAACCCATGCGAAAACACTGTCTCCATAGGCGTTGAAAAGCCAGAATTTGTGAAATCCTTCCATTGTGACCTCAACAGGTTTGGAAATAAGTGAGATTTTACCAGTTTGGAGGTTGGAAATAATTATTTGCCCATTAGTTGTGTCGTTGGGTACAGAAAAGTTGATTATTGCTTTACCACTGCACTTAGGAGTGTCAATGGAATATCGCAGAGCCAAATATGAAGTATTGACTGTGAACTGTACAGGTGGTACACAGAAATATGTGGAATTAAGGGGTTTTACAAAAATAGTGACCTGATCATTAGGTGGCAATTGGGGAATGAAAAAGAAAGTGTCCGTAGTTATCCAATCTCTAATAAAGTTCGTTCCTATTGCTTCAATTAAATAGTGACTTGCGTTTGTAACAGATTTCCATATTAATAGGTGTCCCGAAATTGCTATGTTTCTTGTTATTTCTCCATATAAGACAGTGTCGTTCCATTCAATTGTATCAGAAGGTGGTGTGGGGGCATAGCTCTTTATCCATGTTCTATCATACCAGTTGCCGTATTGAGAAGAATTAAGTCCAGTTTGTATTAAAGCACGCATGTGTAATATTTGTTCTCCACTAAATCTGTTCATGCAGTTATCGTCAGCATATGACATGAACAATGTGTGATCTGGATTGAGTTGTTCTGTTGGCAAGGGGCATGTGGTGGGCTCCATAAGATTTCCGTAGTAAGGACATGCCCAACGATAATCTAAATAATCAGCTTCTGTGTCGCAAAACATGTCTCCACATTGGTCACAGTTTGACCTGTCAACACATTCTCTGCATCCGGAAAAATATTCATCAAAAGTGTGTGGTAAGCCCAGCCAGTGTCCTATTTCGTGTTGAATAGTTGTATTTTGTGGGCCCACACAGGCAGGATTTAGCGTTATCGCGTCAAACACACAACAGTTTACGCATCCGCAAACCGTTGCACCACAAGCATCTCCATTGCCCATAATAAACATGTTCATCCGTTGAGATTTCATGTTATTGCTAATTAGGTCAGACAATGCATTGTTGGTATTATTCCAAGCGTCTGTTGAATAATGATGTTGAACATCTTGAAGTAATTCAGGAAAGAAAAATTGTATGTTTGCAGGTGAAAAGGAAGCTTGAACTTCACACATGTTTTGGAAAAAAGGAATGAGGGGATAACAACCAGAACTGTCATCTTTACAAATTATATGTATAGTTGTTGGAACCCAGTAAGTTGTAGTTAGATCAAAATTTCTGAGATTTTTGTATGGTTTTTCTTTCAAGAATTGTATAAAGGGAGGGGGCAAAATGGTACCACATCCTCTGTTGCCGTCCATTTGAGCTAAAACGGGAAGATTCAAAATAAATAAAGTTACCACACGTATCACCTGCTTCATTAATATGCTTTTTAATAGCAAAGTTACATGAAAATGCCTTTACACACAAACGGGATAAACTTATATAATTTACCAAAAATCTGGTGTTCTACTCTTTATTGGGGCATGTTGAAATTCCCAGAACTTTATATAGTAGGCAAAACCGAAAACGCCAGTCAGGAACAGGATTGCTCCAATAGCCATTACAATCCAGTTTTTGCCTAAGTAATACCCTATCCCTATGACTATTAGACCAATTATCAGTCGTAGCCATCTGTCTATTCCACCTACATTACACATGATTGATTTATTTTGACTTACTTGATAAAATTAAGCAAAAATTTGTAAATGAAACCTAATGTTGGTTTTAACAGTTAAACCACAGTAAGTTTGCAATTGTGCAGGAAGAAGAATTAATATTGGGAGAAGAAACAGAGAGGGAGGAGGAAGTTCAACAGTTGATAGAAGAAATACGTGCTGACCCTGACTGGGATAGGTGGAAGGATATTCTTCAGCAAAAGCCACCTGTTGAAGTAGCAGAGATTTTACAAAGTCTTCCAGAACACTTATTTTTTGATTTTTTTGAAAGATTTAGCCCAGAACAGCAAGCATTAATATTTAATGACCTTGATAGAGACTATCAGAAAAAACTATTACTTCATTTAGGTCCACGAAGATTTGCTAAAATATTTGAACTTGCAGACTCAGCAGAAAGGGTTGACTTCTTTCAGGACCTTACCCCGGAGGAGCAGTCGCTATTGCTTCCATATCTGTCAAAGCAGGTTCGTGAAGAGGTTATCAAGCTAAGTGCATATCCAGAGGACACGGCAGGAGGTATAATGAGCACAGACTTTGCCACTTTGTATGAGGGAATGACAGCACAAGAAGCTTTGGAAAAAGTCAGGAGAGATGCCCCTAGAAAAATGATATATTATACTTATGTTGTTGATGATGACCAGAAATTAAAAGGAGTGCTTACTCTTAGAAAACTTGTTCTTGCTAATCCAGACCAGAAGATAGATGACATAATGCTAAAGGATTTTGTGTATGCACATGTCAATGAAGACAGAGAAGAAGTTGTAAATAAAATAGAGAAGTATGATCTGATAGCAATTCCTGTGGTTAATGACCTTGGTCAGTTAGTAGGAATTGTTACTTATGATGAGGCGATGGATGTTCTGCGTGAAGAACAAACAGAAGACTTAGAAAAGATGATGGGTATCGTTCCAGAGGAAACATTTGAATATAAAGAGCTATCAATATGGGACCATTATCGGAGGAGGGTGGTGTGGCTTGTTATTCTTGCCCTTATGGCTATGGGCACTGCGACAGTAATTCGGTATTTTGAAGGAATAATAGCGAAAGTGGCAGCACTGGCTTTCTTTCTGCCGCTGGTCACTGGAATGGGAGGTAATTCAGGCTCTCAAGCCGCAGCCCAAATAATAAGGGCATTGGCTTTGGGACAGGTGACTGTCTCTGATTGGCTCAAAATCGTCTGGAACGAAGCACGTGTGGGCATTATACTGGGTATTACCCTTGGTTTGCTTGGAATGGGAGAAGTATTTTTAGTGGTTGACCCCGCTCATTTAGGACCCGGTTTTGAACTTGTCAAAATAGCCTGGGTAGTAGGGATTTCACTTGCAGTGCAAATAGTTTTTGCTACATTAATGGGTTCTTTGATTCCTTTAGTTATTCATGCCCTTGGTAAAGACCCTGCATTGGCTTCCAGTCCCTTCCTTGCTACCCTAGTTGATATAACAGGAGTTGCTATTTATTTTTCTGTAGCAATGTGGCTTCTGGATATAAGTCCCACTCGTTGAGAAAAGACTATCTCTCAAGTATAATAGTTACAGGACCATCATTAATCAAACTGACCTGCATATAGGCTCTAAAAATTCCTGTTTTAACGGGGCAGGTGGTTCGGCTTTTCAGCTCCTTAATGAATTTATCATAAAGGCTTTGAGCCATTTCAGGAGAAGCAGCTTTGCTATATGATGGTCTTGTGCCCTTTTTTAGTTCGCCATATAGTGTAAACTGGCTAACGACAAGGATTTCGCCTTTAATGTCTTCTACAGACAGATTCATTTTGCCTTCTTCGTCATTAAAAACCCTTAGCACAGGAATTTTTCTTGCCATCCATTGAATCTGTTCTTCCGCATCGTCATATTTAAACCCAACGAGCACTAACAGTCCTTTGCCGATGCTACTCACTTCTTTTCCATCTACATGAACAGAAGCTTCAGAAACACGTTGAATAACACATCTCATGGTTAATGCATTTACTTAACAGCATACTCTTGCATTGCCTTTTCTACTTCCTGTTCTAACAAGGAAGGATGAATATCATAGGCTATTATGTGTCCAGTAGGCGAAATCAAGATATACGTTGGAGTGTGCGTGACCTTGTATAACTGAGCTATTGGCGATTTCCATCCTTTAAGATCGCTGGCGTGATATTGCCATTTTAAGTTGTCCTGCTTGATTGCCTGAACCCATTTTCCTTTGTCTGTATCTATTGAAAAGCTGAATATATCAAATCCCTTGTCATGGTATCTGTCATATAAAGCAACAAGTTTGGGGTTATTTCGTCTGCAGGGTTTACACCAACTTGCCCAGAACTGCAATAAAACGACTTTGCCACGTAATTCAGAGAGTCTAACTGGCTTGCCTTCCGGATTAGGTGCTGCAAAATCAGGAGCTTCACTGCCAGGTGCAGTCCTAAGTTTATCCATTATCATCTTGCGGACCTCTTCATATAAGGGATGATTTCCAAACTTGGTTTTAAATTTTTGAGCATAGTGCCTTATAGAGTCTGGAAAACGTTCAGATTCAATAAAAAACAGGAACCACATTGCAACAGGGTGGCTTGTAGTATCCAAAAAACTGAACAATATCCTGTAATACTGCTGTACTCTTGAATCTTCTGTTGGTAGCCTTTTGAGTAGCATTGCAAGTCCAAACAGATTTGATGTTCCAAAATATTCTTCTGCCGCTGTGGCTAACAATCCAATTTGTCTGTATAATATTTCGCTTCCTTTATTACCCATAGCTTTGTAATATACCCAATTATCAAAACGACCGTAAACAGTTACTGAGTCGCCTGGTTCCAGGTAAATGGGCAAGAAACCACGGGATGCCCGAACCATGGCTATTATCGGCGTATCTATGTTTATCCGGAAGGCAAACTGTCCATTTTCATCTGTTCTAACAGTGTCAATCAATCGGCTTCGTGGATATTCAAATTTTTGAAGTATTAGCAGAGAATTGCTTAATCCCAGTATTTGCCCTGCTACTATGGTCTGATTTTCTTGTGGTCCACTGTTATTTTTCTGAGACTGACAGCTATATGCGATGATCAATAAGTATATTGTTCCCATTATCAGGCTTAAGAACAGTGCTTTTGCCTTCATTTTCGCTCGTTTAAAAGGTTTACCACTACTTCGCGAACCTTTCGGGGGTCTGCTTTACCTCTCAGTTTTTTCATTGACTCGCCGATAAATAATCCCAACAATCCTGTTTTTCCTTTGTGATATTGTTCAATCTTTTCAGGGTATGAATCAAGGACTTCCCTGACGACCTGTTCAATGAATGATTCATCTGCTTTTTGGTCAAGGGCAAGTTCCTTAATTAAAGTTTCTGGATTTTTATCAGGTTCCTTTACCAGAAGGGGGAACAACTTCTGGCTTGCAACAGTGAAGTGTATAACATCTTTGTCAACCAGTTCGGCTAATCTGGCTAAGGTCTCTGGTGGTATAGGAAAATCAGAGATGTCAATAGAATTCTGGTTTAAATAGGCACGTACGGGACCCATGAGCCATTTAAGTATGCTTTTCGGTGATCCATAGGTCTGTAAAGCCCTTTCAAAAAATCTGCTTATACCAAGGTCTTCAATCAAGAAATCCGCTTCTTTTTCGCTCAGGTTAAGTTCTTCTCTATATCTCTTCCATAGTTCGTAGGGCAAGGGGGGCAGTTGAGCTTTTAGTTTTTTTATTGTGGTTTCAGATAGTTCAAATGGTGGCATATCGGGTTCAGGAAAATATCTATAATCATGCAGTTCTTCCTTTGTACGCATGGAAAATGTAACTCCTTTCACAGCATCAAATCCTCTTGTTTCCCTATCTACCGTTCCTCCCGACTCATATATTTTTTTCTGGCGTTCAATTTCATATTCCAGTGCTTTCCTTAGAAAGCGAAAAGAATTTAAGTTTTTCACTTCAACCCTGTTGCCTGGCTTGTCGTGCCCTGGCGGTATTAAAGAAATGTTGGCATCGCAGCGTAAGGAACCTTCTTCCATGTTGCCATCACTGATGCCCAAATGACGAACTAATTGCCTGACCGCTATAAGGAATGCCTGTGCCTCCTCAGGTGAATTGATGTCCGGTGCGGTTACTAATTCCAGCAGTGGAACTCCAGCTCTGTTAAAATCAAGAAGAGTATAAAATGGGTCTATGTCATGAATACTTTTTCCGGTGTCTTCTTCTATCTGTATTCTCTGAATTCTGACTTTCTTCCATGTGTTACCTGTTTTGAAGTGCAGATATCCATTTTCACAAATAGGGGTTTCATATTGTGTGATTTGATAACCTTTGGGTAGGTCTGGATAGAAGTAGTTCTTGCGAGAGAAAAAGAATCTTTTTCTAATTGTTGCATTTAAGGCGAGTCCCAGTAGTGTTGCATATTCAATAACTTTTTTGTTAACTACTGGCAAAGTGCCAGGGTATGCAAGGCTAACGGGATGTGTCAATGTATTAGGCTCTGCACCATATTCATAGCCTTCTGGTGAAAAATTCTTACTTTTTGTCTTTAGCTGGATATGGATTTCCAGACCTATTACGGGTTTCCAATCATTTACCATTTCTGTTCTTCTTTTTTCAAGAAACGAGAAATTCCTATTTGGCAATCCCTGGTTTGGCGAGCCTTGGCATT
>WFXT01000001.1 GCA_015490475.1 Bacteroidota bacterium | reverse complement strand
TGCTTTCGGAGGTCCTGTTGCAGAAATTTGACCCTGAAACGCATACGTTATTGCTACAAAAATCAATTGGTTCTGGAACGGACCAGACATGGGAAGACGGACAAAGTATTGCAGCATTACCTGATGGCAGACTTATTATAGCAGGGCACGAATGGATAAGTGGCAATAGTAACATCTCTTATGCCTTTGTAATGTGTGTTGATACATTTGGAAATATTAACTGGGTCAGGAGATTCAGATTTGATATGGTGACAGGTGTTGCAGGAGCTGTTGTATCTCCTGATGGCAAGATATTTCTTGGAGGCTGGACGATGGGCTCTGGACTGGGTGATATGTTTATAATTCAACTGGATAGCGCAGGCAGTGTGCTAAACTCTTTTTATCTAAGCAGCCCATTAACATTTGAAGAAATGGCCGATATTTATTTTGATACACGAGACAATACAATTCTAATCGCAGGTCGGATACAAAGTGATGACCCTTTCATAGGAAAACTGGACACAACAGGGAATTTTCTCTGGATATATAAGTACTGGGGTTCGGGGGTTATTAATCGCATTAAGGCGGTCCCTGGCGGTTATGTAGCAGTGGGACGAGCCGATATGGTTAACGACGGCTTGCTTGTACGCCTTGACATGGATGGCAATACTTGCTGTGCCAGTGCTCCGATGGTCACTTTGACAAAAGTGCCTTTCTATCCTGTCGTTGACACTCCTTCTTATATTGTCCAGGCACTTGCACCCTCTGGTGGAGGAAATGGCATTAGTATTGAATCCTTACCTGTTGACCAGAATGACCTTTGTCAGGTTCAATCTGTTAGGAATGCTGACATTGTCCCCACTTCGTGCAGGTTATATAAAGCAGGAAATTATATGATTGTTTCCTGTGAAGATGGTGTTGTGCCCCAATATGTGTTCTCTATGGATGGAAAAATTTTACCCATTACTCAAAATAATTCTGGACAATTTACCTTCCCCCTCCCTCCCCGTGGTTTATATGGAATAATGTTTGTCAATGCCAATAATGGTGGCACCTTTGTGCGAAAAATTTTGATTGAGCCATGAAAAAGTGTAAGTTCTTATTCAAACAGGCAGTTAATATAGGAATTTTCTTATTTCTTCATGCCCATGCACAGGTGCCCAAAGACACCCTCCTTTCTATTGGCTCCTTTCCTTTTGGTGTTTCTTATAGTGTGGTTTACGATTCAGTGCGACAATTGATTTACCTGTCATCGGGTGGTGGCGTGTTCATACTGGGTACGGATGGACAGCAAGTCTGGCTAATCTCGGATAAGATTCGGAGCCGTAGCCTGGGACATATAGAAGAGCTGGCATATGAACCACAAAGGAAATTGCTGGCACTGGGCACGTTGAAAGGACTGGAGCTGTGGGATGTCCAAGACCCCACGAATCCACAGCGGCTCTGGGCAACACAGCCCAACGAAATCTATGGTGCCAATGATGTGGTGATTCATGGAAACTTATTGTTTGCACAGGGCTTTGAAGGTCCCTTGCTCATCTATGACATTTCAGACCCAGCCTCACCCCAACTGCTTAAAGAACTCTATCCACCCTATGATGGTTCGGACGATATCCTTCTCTATGGCAATTACCTGTTTCTTGCCAACACTTCCGACATCCATGTGATTGATGTGAGTGACCCGGCAAACGCTTATATCGTCACTTCGTGGAATGACCCCAATGCGGTGAATCCAATCATTATCGGACTTGCACGTCGTGGCAATTACCTGTATGCACTGGACGGCAATGAAGGACTTTACATTCTGGATATTTCTAATCCAACACAACCTCAGGTGGTTCGTCACTTAACACGTTACTTTGAAATAGAGCCGGTTCCTGATGGTGAAATGCGCCTATATGACACCTTATTAGTAGCACCGGCAGTGCAAAGTATTAATACAGGGGGCGGACTCAGTGAAACAGTAGAAGGAGTGGCGGTCTATTCCATTGCTCGTCCCGACACACTGAAGCCATTGGCATTCTGGCGTCCTATTAGCGACCCGGCAGTTATGTCTATCCCTCGCTCTGTGGACATATTTGA